>JANNOT010000082.1:0-8911 GCA_031399375.1 Paraoceanicella sp. | reverse complement strand
CGCGCGACCGTTCGGCTCGCCCGGCCGCTGGTGCCGGGCGACTTCGCCGTGCCCGCGACAGGCGCGTCCGTCCGCGTGCGCGCGATCGGCGTCGTGGAGAACCAGGCCCCGACCGAGGCGCGGGAGGCGGTGCTGCCGGTGGCGGGGGGCGAAGTGCAGATCGCAGGCGATGTCGCGCGCGTCGCGCTGGTGGAGCGGCACCGCGGCACCGGCGGGGTCACCAATGCCTTCGTCGCGGGCTTCGGCTACGGCCCGGGCTGCGCCGTCGGCTCGACCGTCGCCCATGACAGCCACCAGATGATCGTGGTGGGGACGTCCGAGGCCGACATGGCGGCGGCCGCCAACCGGCTGGCCGAGGTCGGGGGCGGTGTCACCGTGTGGCGCGACGGGGCGGAGATCGCCCTCGTCCGCCTTCCGCTCGCGGGGCTCATGTCCGACGCCCCGGCGGAGGAAGTCGCGCGCGACACCGCCGCCATGGTCGCGGCCATGCGGGCCTGCGGCTGCACGCTCAACAACGCCTTCATGCAGCATTCCCTGCTCGCCCTCGTGGTGATCCCGGCCCTCCGGATCTCCGACATCGGGCTGATCGACGTGACCCGGTTCGAACGGACCGGGCTCTTTCTGGAGACGACCTGACCCATGGGCCCGCGCATCCGCCCCTCCGAACTGCCGCTCGTGACCCCTGCCCCGCCGCGTTCCGAAGCCTTCAGCGACCCGCGCGAGGCGGTCCGGGCGCTGATCGCGCTCTATGACCAGGCGACCGGCTTCCTGCGCACCCATTTCGCTGAGGTGATGGCGAGCGGCCAGCCCCTGGGGCACTACCGCGCGTTCTACCCCGAGATCGCCATCACGACGGAGACCTATGCCAAGGTGGACAGCCGCCTCGCCTATGGCCACGTGACGGCGCCGGGGACCTACACAACCACGGTCACACGGCCGGATCTTTTCGCCAACTATCTGGAACTGCAACTGCGGCTCCTGATGGAAAACCACGGGGTGCCAGTGACCATCCGCGCCTCGGCCACGCCCATCCCCATCCATTTCGCGCTGCCCGAGGGCGCGCATGTGGAGGGGTCGATCGAGGAGCGCATCCTGCGCCCGATCCGCGACGTGTTCGACGTGCCCAACCTCAGCGACACCGACGACCGCATCGTGAACGGGACGACGCTCTTTGACGGGGGAACGATGCCGCTCGCCCCTTTCACCGCGCAGCGCATCGACTATTCGCTCGCCCGGCTGTCGCACTACACCGCCACCAGCCCGACGCATTTCCAGAACTTCGTGCTCTTCACCAACTACCAGTTCTACATGGATGAATTCGTAGGCTATGCCCGCGCGATGATCGCCGACGAGGGGTCGGGCTACGACGCGCTGGTGGAGCCCGGGAACGTGGTCACGACGCGCGATGGGACGACGGGCGTGCCCCCCGCGCGCGCCTCGCAGATGCCGACCTATCACCTCACGCGGGCCAATGGCGCGGGGATCACCCTGATCAACATTGGCGTGGGTCCGTCGAACGCCAAGACGATCACCGACCATGTCGCGGTCCTGCGCCCCCATGTCTGGCTGATGCTGGGCCATTGCGCCGGGCTGCGCCACAGCCAGAGCCTGGGCGACTACGTCCTCGCCCATGCCTATGTGCGCGAGGATCACGTGCTGGACGACGATCTGCCGATCTGGGTCCCGATCCCGGCCCTGGCCGAGGTGCAGGTGGCGTTGCAGGACGCAGTGGCCGAGATCACCGGGCTGACGGGCTATGATCTCAAAAAGATCATGCGGACCGGCACGGTCGCCACGATTGACAACCGCAACTGGGAGCTGCGCGACCAGTCCGGCCCCGTCCAGCGGCTGAGCCAGTCGCGCGCGATCGGGCTCGACATGGAATCCGCCACCATCGCGGCCAACGGGTTCCGGTTCCGCGTGCCCTACGGGACGCTTCTGTGCATTTCGGACAAGCCCTTGCATGGCGAGCTGAAGCTCCCCGGCATGGCGACGGAGTTCTACAAGCGCCAGGTGGCCCAGCACCTGCGCATCGGGATCCGCGCCATGGAGTTCCTGCGCGACATGCCCGACGAGCGGCTGCACAGCCGCAAGCTGCGCAGCTTCGAGGAGACGGCGTTCCTGTGAGCAATCCCCTGATCGATGCCCTGCGCGCTCCCTCTGCGGGGCGGGAGGGGGAGGTGTTCTTAGTCAACACGGGCCTGACCTACGGGGCGTTCTGGGACGGGGTGGAGCGGCTCGCATCCACGCTTGCCGTGACGCCGGGGGCCCGGGTGGCGGTGCAGACGGAAAAATCGCTGACGGCGCTCCAGCTCTACCTTTCAACCCTATGGGCAGGCGGGGTCTACCTTCCGCTCAACCCGGCCTACACGCCGGGGGAGGTGGCGTATTTCCTCGGCGATGCGGAGCCGGAGGTTTTCGTCTGCGACCCGTCGGTCGAGGTGGCGCTGCGCCCGCTCGCCGGGGCGGCACGGGTCCTTACGCTGGGGGCGGACGGGACAGGCAGCCTGACCGGGACCGCACCGCGACCGTTCGCACCGCCCCAGAGGGGGACGGACGACCTCGCCGCCATCCTCTACACCTCGGGCACCACGGGGCGGTCCAAGGGGGCGATGCTGAGCCAGGGGAACCTGCTCTCGAACGCGCGGGTTCTGGTGGAAGTCTGGCGCTTCACCGACGCGGACACCCTGATCCACGCCCTGCCGATCTTCCACACCCACGGGCTGTTCGTTGCGACCAACGTGGCCCTACTGTCGGGGGCGCGGCTGATCTTCCAGCCACGCTTCGATGCAGGCGCGGTGCTGGCCGCCCTGCCGCAGGCGACGGCGCTGATGGGGGTGCCCACGTTCTATACGCGCCTGCTCGCCCATCCCGGCCTGACGCGCGATGGCTGTGCGGCGATGCGGCTCTTCATCTCGGGCTCCGCCCCGCTGCTGGCCGACACCCATGAAGCGTTCGAGGCGCGGACGGGTCACGCGATCCTCGAGCGCTACGGGATGACGGAAGCGAGCATGATCACGTCCGCCCCCTATGACGGTCCGCGCCGCGCCGGAACCGTGGGCCGCGCGTTGCCGGGGATCGACCTGCGCATCGCTGGCCCCGATGGTACGCCCCTGCCCCCGGGCGAGATCGGCGGCATCGAGATCCGCGGCCCCAACGTGTTCCAGGGCTACTGGCGGATGCCCGAGCGGACCGCGCAGGAGTTTCGCGCGGACGGGTTCTTCATCACCGGCGACCTGGGGCGCATGGACCCCGGCGGGACCGTGACCGTCGTGGGGCGATCCAAGGACCTCATCATCTCCGGCGGCCTGAACATCTACCCCAAGGAGGTGGAGGAGGCGATCGACGCCCTGCCCGGCGTCGTCGAAAGCGCGGTCATCGGACTGCCCCATCCCGATCTCGGCGAGGCGGTCGCGGCCGTGATGGTGGGCCGTGCGTCCGAGGCCGATATCCTCGCGGCGCTGTCGGGCCACCTCGCGCGGTTCAAGCAGCCGCGCGCGGTGTTCCTCGTCGCCGACCTGCCGCGCAACGCCATGGGCAAGGTGCAGAAGGCGGCGCTGCGGACCACCTATGCCGCGACCTTCCGCCCCTGAGCTTGCCATCCCCGCCCATTCGCGGCATCACGGGAAAAACCCGGGGACCCGATGCCGCTCCAGCGCCTCTATCACCAGAAGCTCTCGCCGTTCTGCCGCAAGGTGCGGCTTGTGCTTGCCGAGAAGAGGGTCGAGGTCGCGCTGGTCGAGGAACCCTACTGGGAGCGGCGCATCGACTTCCTGCGGCTGAACCCGGCCGGAAAGGTCCCGGTGCTGGAAATCGACGGGCTGACCCTGAGCGATTCCACCGCGATCTGCGAATATCTCGAGGAGACGCGGCCCGAGCCCGCCCTGATGCCCCAGGGCGCCGCCAGCCGGGCCGAAACGCGCCGCCTCGTCGCCTATTTCGACGACAAGTTCCACCACGAGGTGACGGTCAACCTGCTCTACGAGCGGGTGCACAAGCGGCTGATGCGGGCGGGCACGCCCGACAGCGTGCGCATCAAGGCGGGCTCGACGGCGATCAAGTACCATCTCGACCATATCGACTGGCTCGCCGAGCGGCGCCGCTGGCTGGCGGGCGAGCAGATGAGCATCGCCGACCTCGCCGCCGCGGCGCAGCTTTCCTGCCTCGACTATGTGCGAGACGTGGACTGGGCCCGTTGCCCGAATGCCAAGGAATGGTACGCCCGCATCAAGTCGCGCCCGGCCTTCCGCCCGCTGCTCGCCGACAGCCTGCCCGGGTTCCAGACGCCCGAGCATTATGCCGACCTCGATTTCTGAGCCGCTGTCGGACGCACTTCGCGTGCAGGCGATCGCCGAGGGTTTCAGCGATATCGGCATCTGCCGACCGGATGCGATTGCACAGGCCCCGGGGCGGCTGGCCGCCTTCCTGGCCGCGGGCCAGCACGGCGAGATGGGCTGGATGGCCGACCGCGCGGCCTGGCGCGGCGATCCCGCAGCCCTGTGGCCCGCGGCGCGCTCGATCATCATGCTCGCGGAGAGCTACACGCCCGAGGATGACCCGCTCGCCACGCTCACCCTGCGCGACCGCGCGACGATTTCGGTCTATGCGCGGGGCCGGGACTACCACGACCTGGTCAAGCGGCGGCTGAAGCGGCTGGGGCGGTGGCTGATCGGCCAGGCGGGGGGCGAGATCAAGGTGTTCGTGGACACCGCCCCGGTGATGGAAAAGCCACTGGCCCAGGCCGCGGGTCTGGGCTGGCAGGGCAAGCACACCAATCTCCTGAGCCGGCGGCATGGCAACTGGATCTTTCTGGGCGCGATCTTCACCACCCTGGAGCTTGCCCCGGACCTGGCGGAGACCGACCATTGCGGCACCTGCCGCCGCTGCCTCGACATCTGCCCGACGGCGGCGTTTCCCGCGCCCTACCGGCTGGACGCACGGCGCTGCATCTCGTACCTGACCATCGAGCTCAAGGGTCCGGTGCCCGAGCCGATGCGCCCGCTGCTTGGCAATCGCATCTACGGCTGCGACGATTGCCTGGCCGTGTGCCCGTGGAACAAATTCGCAAGTGCCGCGGCCGAGATGGCCTATGCCGCACGCCCCGGGACCGTGGCGCCCAGTCTTGCTGCACTCGCCGATCTCGACGACACAGGCTTTCGCACCCGCTTCGCAGGCTCGCCCATCCGGCGGATCGGGCGGGGGCGCCTCGTGCGCAACGTGCTCTATGCCATCGGGAACTCGGGCGACCCCGGCCTGCGCCCCACGGCCCTGCGCCGGACGGGCGACCCCGATCCCGTGGTGGCCGACGCCGCAGCCTGGGCGGCGGGGCGGCTCGGCTAGGGATCGCGGTCGGTCAAGCGATGACGCGCGAAGGCGCATGCACGGCCCAAGGTCGGCGAACGGTCAGGGCAGGGTGCGCCAGAGCGCGGTCAGGGGCACCAGCGACACCTCGCGGTTGTTGCGGCTGAGCGCCCAGGCGGCGAGCGCCTGGAACATGGCCGGTGTGCCGGGCGCGGTCACGAGGACCCCGCCCTTGGCTGCCGCCGACAGGGCCGCGGCATCCAGGGCAGCGCCCATGCGGGCGATGTCGGCCGTCCCCTCGATCTTCTCGTCGATGCTGCGATGGGGCAGCCCCGCCGCGGATGCCGCGCGGGCCAGCGCGTCATCGCCGGTTCCGCTCCACGCGGCAAGGCCGATGCCCTGCGCGGTCAGGTCGGCGACCGCCGCCTGCGCGCGCCCGGCGCCGAGCCCGAGCGTCCCGGTCGGCTCGAACAGTGCGACCGCCTCGGGCAGCACCTTCAGCGCCGCCGCGAGCGCCGAGGCATCGAGGGTGGGCGGCCGCACGAGCACCTCGTAGCCCGCCGCACGCAACCGCTCCACCGACCCCGCGAGCGCCGGCGGCAGGGCGAGGCTCACCGGCAGGCCGAGCGTCGCCACCGCCTCGGGCCCTGCCGCACCCTCGACCGACATGTCGAGCACGATGGCAAAGAGCGCCTTGCCCGGCGCTGCCTGGGCCGACGAGCCATAACGCCGCCAGGCCGGGATCCCGGGCGCATTCGCCGGAACGACGGCGCCGGGCGGTGGCGGAGGGGTTGCAGGTGCAGCAGGCCCCGGTGCGGGGCGCGCGCCCGCGGGTTCCGTATCAGCATCGGGGCCGACACTGGGCACAGCGTCTTGCACCGGCGCGGTCGGCGGGTTTGACGCCGCGGGGCTTGCGCCGGGCGCCACCACGGTCGGACCCTCGGGCGGAATGAGCAGCGCGAGCCCCCCGGCCGCCAGCAGCGCGATCAGCACCCCGGCGAGCACGCCACGCAGAAATCCCATGCCGCCCCTCCCGTCGCCGCGCCCGCCATGCACAGTCCTCGTGCCCGCCGCGCACAGGTCGCACCCGCACCTCCGCGCGTGGCGCGGGCCGGGCGCGCTTGACCTGTCCGACCCTTCCCGCGCATGTATACGCCCGCCGACCGGGCGCGCCAGTCCCTTGGTGAGCGGACGGCGCATGGCGGTCCTTGGGGGGTGCGCGGGGCGCGATGCTGCTTCTGATCGACAACTACGACAGCTTCACCTGGAACCTCGTGCACTATGTCGGGGGTCTCGGGGCAGAGACGGTCGTGAAGCGCAATGACGAGATCGACGTGCAGGCGGCGATGGCGATGCGGCCCGATGCGATCCTGTTGTCGCCGGGCCCCTGCGATCCCGACCGGGCGGGCATCTGCCTCGCCCTCACCCATGCCGCGGCCGAGACGCGCACGCCGCTCATCGGGGTCTGCCTCGGCCACCAGACCATCGGCCAGGCCTTCGGCGGGCGGGTGGTGCGGGCGGGCGAGATCGTGCATGGCAAGCTCGGGACCATGCATCATGGCGGCGAGGGGGTGTTTGCGGGCCTGCCGACCCCGTTCCGGGCTACGCGCTACCACAGCCTGGTGGTGGAGCGCGACAGCCTGCCCGACTGCCTGACCGTGACGGCGGCGCTGGAGGATGGGACGATCATGGGCCTGTCGCACCGCGACCTGCCGATCCACGGGGTCCAGTTCCATCCCGAATCCATCGCCTCCGAACACGGCATGGCGCTGCTGAAGAATTTCCTCGACCTCGCGGCCGCGCCGTGAGCGAGACGCTGAAGCCGCTCCTCGCCCGCCTCGCCGAACGCTCGCTGACGCGGGAGGAGGCGGAGACCGCCTTCGGCCTCATCATGGAGGGCGAGGCGACCCCGGCCCAGATCGGCGGCTTTCTGATGGCGCTGCGCACCCGGGGCGAGACGGTGGCGGAATTCGCCGCCGCCGCCTTCGTCATGCGCGCGAAATGCGCGGCGGTGCGCGCGCCTGCGGGGGCGATGGACATCGTGGGGACCGGCGGGGACGGCAAGGGGACGCTCAACATCTCCACCGCCGCGGCCTTTGTCGTCGCGGGCGCGGGCGTGGTGGTGGCCAAGCACGGGAACCGCAACCTCAGCTCCCGCTCCGGGGCGGCCGACGTGCTGACCCATCTCGGCATCACCGTGATGGTGGGGCCAGAGGTGGTGGAACGCGCGCTCGCCCAAACCGGGATCGCGTTCATGATGGCCCCCATGCATCATCCGGCGACGCGCCACGTGATGCCCGCCCGGGGCGAGCTTGGGGTGCGCACCATCTTCAACATCCTCGGCCCCCTGACCAACCCGGCCGGGGTCAGGCGGCAGCTGACCGGCGCGTTCGCGGCCTCCGTCATCCGCCCGATGGCCGAGACGCTGATGGCGCTGGGGTCGGAGCGGGCCTGGCTCGTCCATGGCGGGGACGGGACGGACGAGATCTCCATCGCCGCCCCGACCGCCGTGGTGGCGTTGGAGGATGGGGCGATCCGCGAATTCACCGTGACGCCGGAGGATGCGGGCCTGCCGCGCCACCCGTTCGAGGCGATCCTGGGCGGCGAGCCTGCACAGAACGCGGCCGCCCTGCGCGACCTGCTCGACGGTGCCCCGGGGGCCTACCGCGACGCCGTGCTGCTGAACGCCGCGGCGGCGCTGATCGTGGCCGGGCGCGCGGGCACCCTGACCGACGGGGTCGCGATGGCCCGGCGCAGCATCGACGAGGGCGCCGCGCGGGCCAAGGTCGCGGCATTGGCGAGGGCGACGGCATCATGAACGTGCTTGACCGGATCAAGGCCTACAAGCTCGACGAGATCGTGGCGCGCAAGGCCGCGCGCCCGTGGGCGGATGTCGAGGCTGCCGCCCGTGCCGCAGCCCCCATTCGGCCGTTCGCCACGGCACTCGCGCGCGGACCCGGCCTCGGCCTGATCGCCGAGATCAAGAAGGCGAGCCCGTCGCGCGGGCTGATCCGGGCGGATTTCGACCCGCCCGCGCTCGCCCGCGCCTATGCGGCGGGGGGGGCTGCGTGCCTTTCCATCCTGACCGACGCCCCGAGTTTCCAGGGGCACGAGGATTATCTCGTCGCGGCCCGCGCGGCGGTCGCGCTGCCGGTGCTGCGCAAGGATTTTCTCTACGACCCCTGGCAGGTGGCCGAGGCCCGGGCGCTCGGCGCGGACTGCATCCTGATCATCATGGCCTCCGTCTCCGACCTCCAGGCGGCAGAACTTGCCGCGGCGGCGGCGGGCTGGGGTATGGATGCGCTGGTCGAGGTGCATGACGAGGCGGAGCTCGACCGCGCGCTGGCGCTGCCATGCCGGATGATCGGGGTGAACAACCGTGACCTGCGCAGCTTTGTCGTCGACATCGCGGTGACCGAGCGGCTGGCGCCCCGGGTCCCGTCCGACCGGCTGCTGGTCGCGGAATCGGGTCTATTCACCCCCGCCGATCTCGCGCGCGTGCACGCGGCTGGGGCCAGGGCGGTGCTGATCGGCGAAAGCCTGATGCGCGCGGACGACGTCGCGGCGGCGACGCGGGCGATCCTCGCGTGACCGGGCGGCTCACCCATTT
>JANNOT010000194.1:0-11195 GCA_031399375.1 Paraoceanicella sp. | reverse complement strand
GGGAACCTGGCCCACGGCAGAGCCCATGCCCCGCTCGCTCATCCCGTGGGGGCAGCCGAAGTTGAGCTCGACCCCGTCGGCGCCGGTCTCCTCGACCTGGGCGAGGATCGCCTTCCACGGTGCCTCCTCGCAGGGGACCATCAGCGAGACGACCATGGCGCGGTCGGGCCAGTCGCGCTTGACCGCCTTGATCTCGGCGAGGTTCACCTCCAGCGGGCGGTCGGTGATGAGCTCGATATTGTTGAGCCCCAGCAGGCGGCGGTCGGCACCCCAGACCGCGCCGTAGCGGGGGCCGTTTACGTTCACCACATGGGGGTCGAGGCCGAGCGTTTTCCACACCACCCCGCCCCAGCCCGCCCGATAGGCGCGGCGGACATTGTATTCCTTGTCCGTCGGCGGGGCGGAGGCGAGCCAGAACGGGTTCGGAGATTTGATCCCGACGAAGGTGCTGCGAATATCGGCCATGGTCCTCTCCCTTCGCGGTGCGCGCCTCAGCCCATCAGGGCGCGGTGGATGCTCATGGCCGCGTCCCGGCCCTGGGCGACAGCGGTGACGGTGAGGTCGTCGCCCCCGGTCGCACAATCCCCACCGGCCCAGACCCGGGGGTGGGACGTCCGCCCCTCGGCATCGACGGCGATCTTGGCCCCGTCGCGGGCCAGGGCGTCGGGCGCACCGCCCAGCGTCTGGCCGATCGCCTTCAGCGCCTGGGCGGCGGGCAGGGCAAAGGTCTCGCCCACGCCTGCGCCGTCCGTGTCGGTGTATTCGAACACCACCTCGCGCAGCATGCCGTCGCCGCGGAACGCGACGGGGCGGGCGTTGCAGCGGATGACCACGCCGCGTTCCGCCGCGAGATCCTGTTCGTAGCGCGAGGCCGCCATGCGGTCGCGGCCACGGCGGTAGACGAGGGTCACGGTCTCGGCCCCCAGCAGCTTGGACTGGACGGCAGCGTCGATGGCCGTCATGCCCCCGCCGATCACCACCACGTCGCGCCCGATGGGCAGGCTGCGCAGGTCCTGGGCCTGGCGCAGTTCGGCGATGAAATCGACCGCGTCGGCAACCCCGGGCAGATCGGCGCCGGGCAGGGCGAGCGCGTTGACCCCCGACAGGCCGATGCCGAGGAACACTGCGTCGTGATCCTCCGACAGCTCTGCCAGCGTGATCTCGCGCCCCAGCGCCTTGCCGGTCTGCACGGCGATCCCGCCGATACCGAGCAGCCAGTCAAGCTCTGCCTGCGCGAAGCCACCCGGGGCCTTGTAGGCCGCGATACCGTATTCGTTAAGGCCCCCGGCCTTGGGCCGTGCGTCAAACAGCGTGACGCCATGGCCGCGGAGCGCGAGGCGGTGGGCACAGGCGAGCCCGGCGGGGCCGGCACCCACGACCGCGACGCGCTTTCCACTCTCCGGGGCGCGGGTGTAGGGGTGGCGCCCATCGGCCATCAGCGTGTCGGTGGCGTAGCGCTGGAGCCGCCCGATCTCGACGGGCTTGCCCTCGGCAAACTCGCGCACGCAGGCCTCTTCGCAGAGCGTCTCGGTCGGGCAGACCCGGGCGCACATCCCGCCGAGGATGTTCTGGTCGAAGATCGTGCGCGCAGCACCCTTCGGCTGGCCGGCCGCGATCTGGCGGATGAAGAGCGGGATGTCGATGGCGGTCGGGCAGGCGGTCACGCAGGGCGCGTCATGGCAGAAATAGCACCGGTCCGCCGCCACCAGCGCCTCATGCGGGCTGAACGGGGCATGGAGGTCGGCGAAATTCGCGGCAAGCGCTGCTGCCTCTAGCCGCCCGGCAGCGATGCCGGGCGCACGCGGGTGGCCCATCGGGTCGTCTCCATCGTCGGGGTGCCGGAGCACCCGGCCCGTGACGACGTTGACCCAATGGTCAAATTTTGCAAGCGTGATTTCCAGCGGCGGTGGGTGGGATGCGGATCGCTCCGGACTTCAAGGCGCGGAACGACGCGTCTGCTCCCCGACCCGTCATTCCCCCGTGTCGGGCGCGGGTAGGGGCGCCCGCGACCCGGCCTGATCCCACCCCCCACGCGGGGGCGAGTGCGCGGGCGTCAGTGCACGCTGACGGGGGCGAAGTCGTTCTTGCGCGCGAGCGCGAAGGCGACCGTGCGGTCCCCCACGAGGGCCAGCGGCTCGCCGTTCTCGCCATGGATGGCGTAAAGCACCTTGATCCCCTCCGGAACCTTGACCTGGGGCGGCAGATCCTCGGCCTTTACGGAACGCACATAGACGACCTGTGCGCTGGATTTCGGCAGGGTGTCGTGGCGGGTGTTCATGGTACGGCCCTCCTCTCTCAGCGGCTGCGTTTGATCTCGATGGTCCTCACCACGGTCTCGGGCGCGCGGCGCACGAGATCGACATGGAGAAGGCCGCAGTCCAGGCGGGCCGAGGCAACCTCCACCCCGTCGGCCAGCACGAACACGCGCTGGAACTGGCGGGTGGCGATTCCGCGGTGCAGGAACACGCGCTCGCCCTGATCCTCGGCGCTGCGGCCGCGGATGACGAGCTGGTTGTCCTCGACCGTCACACAGAGGTCGTCGTCATGAAACCCCGCCACGGCAAGGGTGATGCGGTACGCCGCCTCGCCCGATTGTTCGATATTATAGGGGGGGTAGCTGTCCGTTCCGCCCTTGGCGGTCCGCTCTACCAGGCGTTCGAGCTGTTCGAAGCCAAGCAGATGCGGGTGCGAGGCGAAGGTCACGCGCGTCATGGTCTAGCCCTTTGCGACAAAGCGACTGGTCCGGCGGGGTCCCGAAGTCGGCGGCCCCATCGGACGGATATGGGGCGCGGTCGCGGGGGCCACAAGACCCTCGACGGCAGCGCGCGCGGGCTCCTATGGTCGCCCGTCACGGGGAGACATCGGGCATGGAACGGACGGGCGGTGCGCTGGTCGTGGCGGCGCTGGAGGCGCAGGGGGTGGACCGGGTGTTCTGCGTGCCGGGGGAAAGCTACCTCGCCGTGCTCGACGCGCTCCATGACAGCCCCATCGCGATCACGCTGGCGCGGCACGAGGGCGGGGCCGCGATGATGGCCGAGGCCTGGGGCAAGCTGACCGGGCGGCCGGGGGTCGCAATGGTCACCCGCGGGCCGGGTGCAACCAACCAACGCCGCGTCCGGCGTGCATGTGGCCCAGCAGGACGCAACGCCGATGATCCTTCTGGTGGGCCAGATCGAGCGCACCATGCGCGGGCGCGATGCGTTCCAGGAGGTGGACTACCCCCGATTGTTCGGCGGCATGGCGAAATGGGTGGCCGAGATCGACCATCCCGCCCGGGTGCCCGAGATGCTGGGGCGTGCGTTCCATACCGCGATGGCCGGGCGGCCGGGGCCGGTGGTCCTGGCATTGCCCGAGGACATGCTGGTGGAGACCGCGTCGGTCGGGGTCCTGCCGCGCATCGAAGTGGGCAGCCCCGTCCCCTCGGCCGCCGACATGGCGCGCGTGGCCGGCGCGCTCTCGGCCGCGCGGGCACCGGTGATCGTGGCGGGCGGGTCGCGCTGGGACGTGGTCTCGGCGGCCGGCCTGGCGGAGGTCGCGGCGGCCTGGCATCTGCCCGTGGCCGTCAGTTTCCGGCGCCAGGAGTTGATCGCGGGCATGCATCCGTCGGCTGCGGGCGAGCTTGCGTTCGGGCCGAACCCGGAGCTGATCGCGCTGGTGCGCGACGCCGACCTGCTCCTCATTCTCGGCGACCGGTTTTCCGAGGTGCCGAGCCAGGGCTACGAGCTGATCGGCCTGCCCCAGGCCCGCCAGCGGCTGATCCACGTCCATCCCGGACCGGAGGAGATCGGGCGGGTCTATGCCCCGTGGCTCGGCCTCGCCGTCGCGCCGGGCGCGTTCGTGGCGGCGCTCGCGGACCTGCCCCGGCCGTCCGATCCGCCCTGGGCGGCACGGACGACCGCCATGCACGCGAGCTATCTCGCCTGGTCCGAGCCGCAGGGCGGGGACCTGATGTCCCGGCTGATGGCTGAGCTGAACGCCCGCCTGCCGGCGGACGCGGTCGTCACGACCGGTGCGGGGAACTATGCCATCTGGCCCGGCCGCTACCGGCGCTCGACGGGGTTCGGGTCAGGGCTGGGGCCGACCTCGGGCTCCATGGGCTACGGGCTTCCGGCGGCGATCGCGGCCGGGCTGCGCCATCCGGGGCGGCCGGTCGTCTGCTTTGCCGGGGATGGCTGCCTCCAGATGACGGTGCAGGAGATGGCGACGGTGGTGCAGGAGCGGCTGCCCCTCCGCCTGATCGTGGCCGACAACCGCCAGTACGGGACCATCCGCGCGCATCAGGCGCGCGCGTATCCCGGCCGCATCACGGGCACCCAGCTCGTGAACCCCGATTTCGCGGCCCTCGCCCGCGCCTACGGTTTCGCCGCCTGGCGGGTCGAGGGGACGGACGCGGTGCGCCCGGCGGTGGAGGCGATGCTGGGCCATGACGGGCCCGCACTCCTCCACCTCATGACCGATCCCGCGCAGGTCACGCCCGGCCCGCGGCTGACCGACATCTGAGGGAGAGGGCGGATGGCCCGGCTTATCGAGACCGACTGGCCCGATTTCGGGATGCCCGCGCTGCCCCCCGCCTCGGATGCGGCGCTCTACCGCGGCCGGATCGCCCTCCTGCGCGCACGGATGGAGGCGGCGGGGCTCTCGGTCCTGCTGGTCTATGGCGATCGGGAGCACATGGGGAACCTGCATTGGCTGACGGGCTTCGACCCACGGTTCGAGGAGGCGGTGGCAGTGGTCCGCCCGACCGGTCCCGTCCGGCTCCTGGTGGGCAACGAGGGCTGGGCCTATGTGCCGGTCAGCCCGCTCTTTCCCGATGACATGGCGCGCGAGGTCTGGCCGGGCTTCTCGCTGATGAACCAGCCGCGGGCCGGCGCGCGGCCGCTCAGGCACGTGCTGGGAGAGGCGATGGGGGAAGCGGGCCCGGGCGGGGTGGTCTGCGGCGTGGCGGGGTGGAAGGCATTCGCAGCCGAGGACGGGCCGGAGCCGGGGCAGATGATCGCGGCCCCCGCGTTCGTCGTGGATGCGGCGCGCGCTGCGGCAGCCCGCGTGGTGGATGCCGCAGCGCTCTTCATGGACCCCGGCACGGGGCTGCGCGCGACGGCGAGCGCGGCGGAGATTGCAGCCCACGACCAAGCCAACGCGATCGTGACCGGGGCAATGCGGCGCGTGCTCTTCGGCCTGCGGCCCGGGATGACCGATCTTGAGGCGGCTGGGCTAGGGCGGCTGGGCGGGATGCCGCTGTCCTGCCATCCCACGTTCTGCACCGGGGCGGCGGCGGACCTCGGCCTCGCCAGCCCGTCGGGACAGGTGATCGCGCGGGGGGCGCCGCTCTCGCTCAACTTCGCGGTCTGGCGGGCGAACTGCTGCCGGGCGGGCTGGATCGCGGCCGGGCCGGAGGATTTGCCGGAGCGCGCCCGGGACTATGTCGAAGCGTTCGCCGGTCCCTACATGGACGCGATGGCCGCCTGGTTCGGGGCGCTCCGGATCGGCGCGCCGGGGGGGACGCTGCATGCGCTGATCGACCGGGCGCTGCCGCGCGACGTGTTCGGGATCACGCTGAACCCCGGGCACCTGATCGACGCCGAGGAATGGCTGTCCTCACCGATTTACCCCGGCTCCACCATTCCGCTCGCATCGGGCATGGTGGTCCAGGTGGACGTGATCCCCGCGTCGGCCCGGTACTTCTCCACCCGGATGGAGGATACCGTGGCGCTCGCCGATACGGGCCTGCGGGCTGCAATTGCCCGGGACCACCCGCGACTGGCCGCACGGATCGCCCAGCGGCGCGGGTTCATGGCCGACACGCTGGGGATTGCGCTGCCCGAGGAGGTGCTGCCCCTGTCCGACCTGACCGGGATCGTGCCGCCCTATTTCCTCGCCCCGCACAGGGTGCTGGCCGCGGGCTAGCGTTCGGCCTCGAACCCGAGCGTCTTGGGGTCGAATTCGTAATGCGCGCCGCAGAACTGGCAATCGGCCGTGACGCGACCGTCGGGGGTGGTCATGTAGGCGATGTCCTTGGCCGAATACTGCGCCATCGCGTTGCGCACCCGCTCTGCCGAGCAGGTGCAGCCGAACCGGGTAGGCTGGGCGTCGAAGACCCGGGGCCCTTCCTCGTGAAAGAGCCGGACCAGCAACCGGTCGGGGGTGACATGGGGGCCGGTCAGCTCGTGGGTCTCGACCGTGTCGAGCAGGAGATTGACCCGCGCCCAGGTCTCGCCGTCCTCGCCCCCCACCACGTCGGCCGCGGCGAGAAGCCCGCCCTCGCCCGTCGGCTCCTCGGCGACAAAGGGCGACGCCTTGGGCATGTGCTGGATCATCACCCCGCCCGCGCGCCATTGCGGCGGCCGCCCCGGCGCCACGGCCCGCGCGGCGGTCAGCGCGAAGCGGGTGGCGAGCTGTTCGGACTGGGCGAAATAGGTCTCGGCACAGGCGGCGAGGCTTGCGCCGACCAGCGGGGTCAGGCCCTGGTAGGGCTTTGCCTCCGCACCCTCGGTCACGATCAGGCCGAACACGCCCTGGCCCATCAGCGCGAAGGGGGTTGCGGTGGTCTCGGGCAGGCGGTCCGCATCAAAGCCCGCATAGCCGCGCAGGCGGGCGGGGGCGCCCGGACGCTCGGGCCCGAAATAGTCGGTCGCGATCAGCCGGATCGGGCCGTTGCCGCGAACCTGGATCGACAGGCGCCACCCCGCCTTCAACGTCTGGCCGATCAGGGCGGTCAAAAGGCACGCCTCGGCCACGAGGTCTGAGACCGGGGCCGGATAGGCGTGCTGGCCCAGGATGGCGTCGAGCACCCCGTCGAGCCGGGCAACCCGCCCCCGGATGTCGGCGCGATCGAGCTGGAACGGCAGGATCATGTCGTCCCAGGCGATCTCTGCGGCACTGGTCATGCGTCCCCTCCCTCAGGCCAACCCGACAGGGGCGAACACATAAGGATTTGACCGCCGGGCGCAAGCGGACGCCCCGCCCCCGGGCCTCTGTGCCGCGCCGGGGGTTTCCGGCTGCGGCCTGGCGCCCGGCGGATTGCGCGGCCCAGGACGGGCGTCACGCGATCCTTCGCCCCGGCCCTGCGCAGCGGATCCGGGCGATCCCGCGGGCCCGCGCTTGCGGGGGCGCGGGGGATCGGGCAGGGTCCCGCGGGATGGCGGCGGGGAGCGCGGGATGCGGCGGTTCGGCGAGGCGGTGAAGGCGGGGCAGACCTACCGCGCGCGACCGGGGGCCTATGCCCTGGTGCGCGAGGGGCGCGACCTCCTGATCACCGAGGCGACGGTCCCGGACGTCGAGTTCCAGCTGCCCGGCGGCGGCATCGACCCGGGCGAGCACCCGATCCCGGCCCTGCACCGCGAGGTCGAGGAGGAGACGGGCTGGCGTGTCGCGGTCCAGCGACGGGTGGGTGTCTACCAGCGCTTCACCTTCATGCCCGAATACGACCTCTGGGCGCGAAAGGTCTGCCATGTGTTCCTCTGCCGTCCGGTCCGACGGCTCGGCCCCCCGACCGAGGCAGGCCATAGTGCGCTCTGGATGCCGATCGCCCAGGCGGCGCGGCTGCTCGGCAGCCCGGGCGACCGCTGGTTCGCGGCGGCGCTCGCGCCCTAGCACCTCAGAGCGGACCCGCCATCGCAACCCTCGCCAGCGCCGCGACAAGCGCGGAGCGGTGCAGCATCACCAGCGCCTCGAAGCGCACGACGCGGGCGGAGGTGAAATGCCCCTCGACATCGAGCAGGTTGACCGTCCCCACCACCAGCGTGCCGTCCGGGACGGGGATGTTCAGGGCGGCCCCGCACCCCAGCGCGTTGATCAGCGCATGGTCGGGGAAATAGGGCGCGAACGCGGGCGTGGCGTTGGCCACGAAGGTTTCGCCCCGCTCGATCACCTGCGCGCTCCAGGCATCATGGCGCAGCGGCTTCACCCCGGACACCGGATATTCCACGGGATGCGAGCTCCAGACCCGCCGCGCCAGCCCGGCCCGCCGGTCAAGCGCGGTCACGGTGAACAGCCGCGCGCCGCCCGCCGCCGCGGTGGCACGATGGAGCGCGGCGAACACATCGTCGCGCGTCACGCTCATGGCATCATCGCGGCATGGCTGGTCGCGGCAGTGGTCATGGCGCATGGCATAGCGCGCTTGAGGGCGAACGTCATCGGCGGCGTTCACGCGGGTCGCGCACGGCGAACCTGCTCGCGCCAGAAGCTGTAGAGGCCCGCCGCCACGATGATCGCCGCGCCCAGCAGGGTCCAGCGATCCAGGCTTTCGCCGAACACAATCACCCCGATCAGCGAGGCGAAGACGAGCTGGAGATAGGCGAAGGGCTGGACCGTGCTCGCCTCCGCGATCTCCAGCGCCTTGATCAGCAGGAAATGGCCCGATGCGCCGGTGATGCAGAGCAGGCCCATCAGCGCCCAGTCCCACCCGGCGAAGGTTGCCCAGAAGAACGGCCCGATCAGGGTGATCGTGGCCCCGCCGGCAAGGGCGGTCCAGAGAAAGCTCGTGCCCGCGCCATCGGTCCGCCCCGCAAGGCGCGTCATCAGCCCGTAGGCCGCGAACATTCCCGCCGCGATCAGCGCGACGAGTGCCGCGGGGTCGAACACCTGGGATCCCGGGCGCAGGATCACGAGGATGCCAACGAACCCCGCCCCCACGGCCGTCCAGCGCCGCCACCCGACGCGCTCCCCCAGCACGGGACCCGACAGCGCGACCACCATCAGCGGGTAGCAGGCGAAGATCGCGTGGGCCTCGGCCAGTCCGAGCCGGGTGAAGATCCAGACCGTCACCACGATCTCGACCACGAGAAGCACACCGCGCAGGATCTGGAGCACCGGGCGGGCGGTGCGGATCTGGCCCGCGATGCCGCCCGGCTGGCGCGACGACAGGACAAGGGCGAAGACCATCAGTGCCCAGAACCGCACCATCACGACAAAGACCGGGTTCGCCGCCTCGGACAGGTGCTTGGACAGCCCGTCCTGCGCCGAGAAGATCAGCGTGGCGAGCAGCATGTAGAGGATGCCGCGGAGCGTGTTCTGTTCGGCCATCACCGGGCCCCCAAGCGCCCCCGCGTGAGCCAGACCGGGGTTTTCCCCCGGGGTCAACGCGAAATCCCCGCCGCACGGCCGGGTTGCGACGGACGCATGTCTGCTAGACGCGCGAAAAATGTCGCGGCGGGGCCGCAGGACGCATCCCCCTGACACAGTGTGGTGTTCCCGTACCGGGAGGAAGGGAACAATCCCTCTGCCCCGACACAGGAGGTTCAAGTGTTCAACCGGATGTATCATCGGGCGGCCGCGTCATGCCTGGCCGCATTGTTGATGTCGAGCGTCACGGCCCAGGCCGCGACCGTCTTCACCGACCGTGCCGCGTGGGAGGCTGCCGTGACCGGCACCATCACCACCGACACGTTCGACACGCCGATCGCCACCGCGGATGCGATCACGTTCGCCAGCGGCGTCGTCGCCACCAAATCGTCCAGCGGCATTCCGCCGACGGTCAACCAGGTCGGGAACGGCACCTATTCCGGCTTTGTCCAGCGCGACGGGTTCCGCACCATCGAATTCGCGTTTCCCGGTGCGGTCACGGCGTTCGGCGGCACGTTCAGCGACCTACTGAACTCGCTCTTCGTGACCGGTCTTTTCGACGGGGTCGAGGAGACGCTCTCGATCACCTCGGCCATCGGCACCGCGCCGGGCTTCTTCGGCGTGGTCGGGGCCGCGAGCTTCTCTTCGCTGGTCTTCACCACCAATGCGGGCGTGGTCCTGTTCCCGGGCGGCGGGCCGCTGGGGGGCGAGCTCTTTTCGATCGACGATCTCTCGTTCGCGCAGCCCGCCGCGATCCCGTTGCCCGCCGCGCTTCCGCTGCTTCTGACCGCGCTTGGCGGTCTGGTCATCGCGCGCCGTCGCCGCGCGCTCTGAGTGCTGGGCAGGCCCGGGCACGAAAAAACCCCCGGCGAGACCGCCGGGGGTTGCTGCCGCGCCGATGCCGGGGCGGGATCACTCGTCGGCCTGGACCTCGGCCACTTCCTTGCCCGTCACCTGGTCCACCATTTTCATGGCCAGACGCACCTTGCCGCGGTCGTCGAAGCCAAGCAGCTTGACCTTCACCTCCTGGCCCTCCTTGAGGAGGTCCGAGGGGTGGTTGATGCGCTTGGACGCAATCTGGCTGACATGCACGAGACCGTCGCGCTTGCCGAAGAAGTTCACGAAGGCGCCGAAATCCATCAGCTTCACGACCTTGCCGGTGTAGACCCGGCCCACCTCGGGCTCGGCCACGATTGACCAGATCAGCTCGCGCGCCTTCTCGATGGCCGCGGCATCGGCCGAGGCGATTTTGATGACGCCGTCATCGTTGATGTCGACCTTGGCCCCCGATTCCTCGACGATGGACCGGATGACCTTGCCGCCCGACCCGATGACCTCGCGGATCTTGTCCGCAGGGATCGTCATCGTCTCGATGCGCGGGGCGTGGACCGAGAATTCGTGGCGCCCGGCGGTCAGGGCCTTGGACATCTCGTCGAGGATGTGGAGCCGGGCGTCCTTGGCCTGGGCCAGGGCCTGCTTCATGATGGCGGGGGTGATGCCCGCCACCTTGATGTCCATCTGCAGGCTGGTGATGCCTGCGGACGTGCCCGCGACCTTGAAATCCATGTCGCCGAGATGGTCCTCGTCGCCCAGGATGTCGGTCAGGACGGCGAAGCGGTCGCCCTCCAGGATCAGACCCATGGCGATGCCCGCCACCGGCGCCTTCAGCGGCACGCCCGCATCCATCATCGACAGGGACGACCCGCAGACGGTCGCCATGGAGGAGGAGCCGTTGGACTCGGTGATCTCCGACACCACGCGGATGGTGTAGGGGAAGTCGGTCGCGGGCGGCAGCACGGCCTGGAGCGCGCGCCAGGCGAGCTTGCCATGGCCGATCTCGCGCCGACCGGGGCCGGACATGCGCCCCGCCTCGCCCACCGAATAGGGCGGGAAGTTGTAGTGGAGCATGAAACGCTCGCGCCATTCGCCCTCGAGCGCATCGATGATCTGCTCGCTGTCGCCGGTCCCGAGCGTGGTGACGATCAGCCCCTGGGTCTCGCCCCGGGTGAAGAGCGCCGAGCCGTGGGTGCGGGGCAGGATGCCGACCTCGGACACGATGGGCCGCACGGTCACAAGGTCGCGCCCGTCGATCCGCGTGCCGGTGTCGAGCACGGCGAGGCGCATGATCGAGGCCT
>JANNOT010000045.1:0-10250 GCA_031399375.1 Paraoceanicella sp. | reverse complement strand
CGCGTTCGGCCGCGGGTCGCCTGCGATCGAACGCTGGCTGGTCGCCCATCCGGTGCTCGGCCCGCCGATCCGCAACTGGCGCGCCCATGGCAGCATCGGGCGGCGGGCGAAATGGATTGCGACCGTCTCGATGGCCGCGGGGGTTGCGCTTTCGGTGGCGTTACGTGTGCCGCCCTGGGTGCTCGCGATCCAGGTCGTGGCCCTGGGCGGCACCGCGGCCTTCGTCTGGACCCGCCCCGACGCCTGAGCCGCGCGTCGCCAGATCGGCGAGGATGGGGCAGTCGGGCCGGTGGTCGCCCGCGCAGGCCCGCACGAGGCCGCGCAGCGTGTCGACCATCGCCGTCATCTCGGCGAGCCTGCGTTCCAGGTCGTGCACATGGCGCTCCGCGATCGCCTTGACCTCGCGGCTCGGGCGGGCGCGGTCGCGCCAGAGCGAGAGGAGCTGGGTGATCTCGGCGATCGAGAACCCCAGGGCCCGTCCGCGGGCAATGAAGCGCAGGTCCGCGACGTCCCGGTCGGCAAAGCTGCGGTAGTTCCCGCCGCTGCGCGCCGCCGGACGGATCAGGCCCACGCTTTCATAGTAGCGGATCATCTTGGCGCTGACCCCGCTTTCGGCCGCGGCCGTACCGATATTCATGCGCCCCTCCCGAAACGGCGAAGCCGGAGCGCGTTGGCGAGCACGCTGAGGCTGGACAGGGCCATCGCCCCCGCGGCGAGCATGGGCGAGAGCGTGATGCCGAAGCCAGGCGTCAGCACCCCCGCCGCGACCGGGATCAGCACGACATTGTAACCGAAGGCGAAGGCGAGGTTCTGCCGGATGTTGGCGATGGTCGCCCGCGAAAGGCCGATGGCGAGCGCGACCCGCCCCGGGTCGGATGCGGTCAGGACGGCATCCGCCGCCTCGGCCGCGATGTCGCTGCCCCCACCCATGGCGATGCCCACATCGGCGGCGGCGAGCGCCGGGGCGTCGTTGATCCCGTCACCGACAAAGGCGACCCGCGCCCCGCCCGCCGTCAGGGCAGCGACGGCTGCCTGCTTGTCGCCCGGCAGGGTTTCGGCCGTGACGGACCCCGGGTCGATCCCGACCAGACGCGCCACGGTCGCGGCGGCGCCCCGGTCGTCACCCGTCACGATCGAGACGGAGATCCCCTGGGCGACCAGCGCCGCGACGGCCGCGCCCGCCCCGGGGCGGACCGGGTCGCGCAGCGTCACCAGCGCTGAAAGCTGCCCGTCGACGGCGATGTAGACCGGGCTGAGCCCGCCCTCAGCCGCCGCCGCGAAGGGCGAGATGTCATGCCCGAGCCCCGCCATGTGCGCGGCCGCCCCGATATCGATCCGGCGCCCGTCGACCTCGCCCGTGACGCCCCGCCCCGGCAGGGCGGCGAATGTCGCGGGTGACGACAGCGCCCCTTCGGCCGCGGCGACCAGTGCCCTGGCCAGCGGGTGCTCGGAGCGCTGCTCGAGGCTGGCGGCCAGGCGCAGCACCTCGGCCCCGTCCACGCCCTGCGCGGGGGTCAGGGCCGCGAGGGCCGGGCGCCCCTCGGTCAGGGTGCCCGTCTTGTCGAAGGCCACATGGGTCACCCCGGCCAGCGCCTCGATCGCCTCGCCCCGGCGAAAGAGGATCCCGAGCTCCGCCCCCCGGCCGCTCGCCGCGAGGATCGACACGGGCGTGGCGAGGCCCATGGCGCAGGGGCACGCGATGATCAGCACCGCAACCGCGTGGGTCAGCGCCACGGCGATCCCGGCCCCGGCAATCAGCCAGACCGCCAGCGTGACCGCCGCCACTACCATGACGATCGGCACGAACACGCCCGTCACCCGGTCGACCAGCCGCTGGATCGGCAGCTTGCCGCCCTGGGCGTCCTCGACCATGCGCAGGATGCCGGCAAGCACCGTCTCGGCCCCCACGCGCTCGGCCCGGTAGCGGAAGGCCCCTTCGAGGTTCAGCGTCCCCCCGGTGACACGGTCGCCGGGCGCGCAGGCCCGCGGCAGGGGCTCGCCGGTCAGGAGCGCGGTGTCGAGATGGCTCTCGCCCTCCAGCACCGTGCCGTCCACCGGCAGCCGCTCGCCGGGGCGGATTGCGACGATGTCCCCCGGGACCACGGCGGCGCGCGGCACCTCGACCTCGCGGTCGCCGCGCAGGACCCGCGCGGTTGCGGACTGGAGTGCGGCGAGCCGCGCGATCGCGGCGCCCGCCCGACCCTTTGCCCGCGCCTCTCCCCAGCGCCCGGCCAGCACGAGCGTCACGATCACCGCCGCTGCCTCGAAATACGCGCCCGATCCCGCGGGGGCGAGCGCACCGGGCCAGAGCAGTGCCGCCACGGAATATCCCCAGGCGGCCCCGGTCCCCAGCACGATCAGCGCATTCATGTCTGGCGCGGCGCGCCAGAGCGCGGGGATCCCGGCGCGAAAGAACCGCGCCCCGGGACCAAAGAGCACGAAGGTCGCGAGCACAGCGGCGATCCACGGCCAGCCGAGCATGCCGAGCCGGTGGTGCAGCGCGGGGTGGAGATGCCCCGCCATCTCGATGGCCGCCAGCGGCAGGGTCGCTGCGGCGGCGACCGCGGCCGCCCGGCCCGCGCCGCGCGACGGGTCGCCCGCCTGCGTCGCCGCGCCCGGATCGGCCACCCCGACCGCGGCCGCCCCGTAGCCCGCCGCGGCAATCGCCGCGACCAAAGGCGCGGGCAGAAGCCCCGACGGCCCGCGCACGGTCGCGCGCCCGGTGACGAGGTTCACGGCCGCCGACTGCACGCCCGGCACCCGGGCCAGCGCACGCTCCACCCGGCCCACGCAGGCCGCACAGCTCATGCCATCGATCCTGATCTGAAGCGTCTCGCCCATGCCCGTCCCGTCCGCGTTGTTCGTGCGACAGATAAGGGTTCCAAAGATGGCAAGGTCAAGAGGCCCCTTGACCTTGCCCCGCCGAAGGGGCGCCTAGTCGGGGTCGGATGGAACAGGAGGACCAGCGATGCTCGAACTGACAGTCGGCGGGATGACATGCGCCCATTGCGAGGACGCGGTCCGCCGCGCCGTGGCCCGGGTGGCCCCCGACGCGGTGGTGCGCGTGGACCGGGCGGCGGGCCGGGTCTGGGTCGATGGCAGCCCCGACCCTGCCCCGCTCCGCGCGGCGATCACTGCCGAGGGCTATACCGTCGCCTGATGGCGTTCAGGCAAACGTGACGGCGCGGCGCATGTTCTCCTCATGCACCGCGAGCGCCTCCTCGACATCGGGGTAATAGGTGAGCGTCCCCGCCTCGAGCACGACGCCCGCACGGCAATATTCCCGGATCGCCCCGGCGCTGTGGGACACCATGATCACGTCGGCGGTCTTCGTGCGTTCGGCGAAGGCGGCCTGGCATTTGCGCCGGAACGACGAATCGCCCACTGCCGTGATCTCGTCCACCAGATACACGTCGAAATCGATGCTGATCGAGGTGGCGAAGGCCAGCCGCGCCTTCATCCCCGAGGAATAGGTCGTGACCGGCATGTGCAGAAATTCGCCAAGCTCGGAGAACGCGGCGACCTTTTCGACCAGATCGTCGGTGTCCACGCCATAGATCCGCGCGATGAACCGGGTGTTCTGCGCGCCCGTCAGCGCACCGTGGAACCCGCCGCCAAACCCGAGCGGCCAGGAGATGTTGGCATGCCGCTCGATCACGCCGCGGTCCGGCTCGATCCCGCCCCCGATCATCGACAGAAGCGTCGACTTTCCTGCCCCGTTGCGGCCGATCAACCCCACGCTCTGGCCGCGCGGAAGCGTCAGCGACACATCGCGCATCAGCCATTTGCGCCCGGTCCCCACGGGATAGCTCTTCGATACGCGGACCAGCCGGATCATTGGTCGAGCACCTCGGCCTTGAGCAGCCGCAGAAACAGGATGCCGAGCATCAGCGGTCCGAGGGCAAAGAACACCACATAGGTCTGCGACACGAACTCGGCCGCGTAGGTCGGATAGAATCCCTTTCGCATCAGCGCCGTGATGTGGATCAGCGGATTCCACCAGATGACCTCACGTATCGCGCGGGGCAGTGATTCGTAGAGGAAGAACACCCCCGATATGATGAACATCGGTCGGTTGATCAGGTTGAACGTGCGCTGCCAGGTCTGGGAATAGGCAAAGAGCACGCAGTTGATTGCCCCCACCCCAAGCCCGAGGAGCGCCGCGAGGAGGAGGGCCTGGAACACCGGGCCGAAATCGATCGTGAGCTTCACGTCATCGACGGCATAGATTGCCGACAGGATGAGGATCGTGACGAAGGTCGCCGTCAGAAACTGGAGCGCGAAGCGCGCCAGCACGGCGTCGAGGATGGTGACGCGCGGAAAGCTCATCAGCGGGCGGTTCACCTTGATCGCGTTGCTCACGTTGCGCGAGATGTCGCTGTAGATGTGGAACGCCATGTATCCCGTCGCGAAGAACATGGGAAAGCTGCTGCCGAGCGGCGGATGCCGGGTGATGGCGGAAAAGACGAGCACGAAAAGTGCCACCGTCCCCGCAGGTTCGAGCACCGCCCAGATATAGCCCCCGGCGCTGCGACCAAAGCGGGTCGTCATCTCGCGCATCAGGAGCGCAAAGAACACGCGCCCCTGGACGACGATGCGTCGCTCCACAGCCACGATCTGCGGTCCCTCGCTTGCATTTCCCGCGTTGCACCATGACTAAAGCACAGCGGCCGGGCGAAGGCAAACCGGCCGCCCGCCGGGGGCGCGGGTCGGGATGCGGAGCGGGCGGTTGATGCAGACGGGTGGCGGGGCACCGGTCGTCCTGCTCCTCCAGGGGCCGCGCTCGCCATTCTTCGGGGCGCTGGCCGATGCGCTGGTGGCGCGGGGCGCGGCGGTGCGGCGGGTGCTCTTCTGCCCCGGGGACGCGCTGTTCTGGCCGGGCCGCAGGGCGATCCGGCACCGCACCGGCACCCGTGGATGGGCCGAGGCCTTCGCCCGCATCTGCGCCGCCGAGGGGGTCAGCGATGTCGTCGGCCTGGGCGACGGGCGTCCGCTCCACGCCGCGGCCTTTGCCGTCGCGCGGACAATCGGGGTCCGGGTGCATGTCGTCGAGCAGGGCTACTTGCGGCCGGGCTGGTTGACGCTGGAGCCTGACGCCATGGGGTCGTGGCGTCCCGGCCACGGTCCCGTGCCGCCAGGGCCTCTGGCCCCGCGCTTTCGCACGAGCTTTGCCGCCCAATCGGCCATGGACGTGGCCTGGCACCTCGCCAATCTCCTGGCGGGACGGGTCCTTTATCCGGGCTACCGGAGCCACGAGCGCATCCCGGCCATGGTCGAATGGCTCGGCTGGGCGGGCAAGGCGATGCAGGCCCCGGCCCGGGCCCGCGCGCGGCGCGTGGCCATCGCGCGGGTCGAGGCGGCCGCGGGGCCGCTTTTCCTCTTCCCCCTCCAGCTCGAGACCGATTTCCAGGTGCGCCGCCACGGGCCAGCCGGGGGGGTGCGGGCGGCGCTCGCCACGGTGCTGGCCTCGTTCGCCCGCCACGCGCCCGCGGGAGCGCGCCTGATCGTGAAGCCGCACCCGCTCGACCCCGGCCTTACCCCCTGGGCACGGCTCGCGGCGGGGCCGCGGACGATCTGGCTCGATGGGGGGGGTGTCGAGGCGCTCTTTGCGCGGTTGTCGGGCGTGGTCACGATCAATTCGACTGTGGGCCTGTCGGCCCTGCAGGCCGGGCTGCCGGTGGCCACGCTGGGGCGCGCGATCTACGACCCGCTCGCCATGCCGGGTCCGCTCGATGCGTTTTGGGCCGACCCGGTGCCGCCCGATCCGGCACGGGTGCACGACTTCTGCGCCCGCATGGCGGCCGAGATCCAGTGCCCGGGCAGCTTTGACGGCGACGGGGTTGCGGTCGGCGCTGCGGGGGTCGCGGAGCTGATCCTGGCCCGCGCGCGGCGCGAAAACCGGTCCGCGTCGTCCGCACATATATCGCCCGATTAACTTTTCGCCGTGCAGGATGGTGGAACATCTTGCAATTGCGTAAGTTGACCACCTGAGACGAAACCATTGGTGGGCGGGATCGGTCTTTCCCACCGCAGGCGCGCGAAGCGAAGGGCATGAACGAACCAGTGCAGGTCATCAAGCAGAAGCGGCCGCTGCCCGAGGGGCCGGGCGCGCTCGCGCAGCCCGCGCCAGGCCAGGTTGTCGATCATCCGGCGACGGCCGAGGCGCGGCTGGCGCAGCTTGCTCGGCCGAAATGGCGCCACAGGGCCGCGGCGGTCAGCTTTCTTTTGGCCGTCCTTCTGCCGGCAATCCTTACCACGTCCTATCTCTATCTCTACGCCGCGGACCAGTACGCGTCACGCGTGGCGTTTTCGGTGCGCAGCGGCGAGACGATGGCGCCGGTGGAGGTGCTGGGCATGCTGACCCAGAGCCTGGGCGGCAGCGGCGGTCTCGATGCGGAGATCATCTACGAATTCGTGCGCAGCCAGCAGATGGTCGAGACCGCGCTGGCCGCCCTGCCGCTCGAGGCGATCTACAATGCCCCCCAGGAGGATTGGGTGTTTCGCCTCGGCGAGGATCGCCCCATCGAGGAGGTGATCGACTACTGGAACTGGATGACCGACATCTCGTTCGAGGCGACGACCGGCGTCGTGAATTTCGAGGCGCGCGCGTTTGACCCCGACAGCGCCCGGGCCATCGCGGCGCTGGTGCTCGCGGAAAGCACCCGGCTGGTGAACGACCTGTCGATCAAGGCGCGCGAGGACGCGGTGTCGGTAGCCCGCGAGGTGCTCGGCCAGTCCGAGGACCGCCTGCGCGACGTGCGGCGAAAGCTGCGCGCGTTCCGCGACATCGAGCAGGAGATTGACCCCAGCCTGAACGCCCGCGCCGCCCTCGGCCTCGTGTCCGAGCTCGAGGGCGAGCTGGCCCGCACGGAGATCGAGCTCGACACCCAGCGCGCCCTGGTCGGCGCGCGCGACCCGCGCATCCCGTATCTCGTGCAGAAGATCGAGAGCCTGCGGAGCCGGATCGTCGAGGAGCGGACTCGCCTGGGCACCGGGACCACGACGACCACGCCGGACGGACGCGCGTTCTCGGACCTCGTGGCCGACTACGAGGAACTGATCGTCGATCAGGAGTTCGCCCAGCGGGCGTACGTGACGGCCCTCGCGGCCTCCGAACAGGCCCAGATCGAGGCGCGGCGCCAAATCCGCTATCTGTCGCCCCATGTGGACCCGACCCTGTCGGTCAGCGCGCAGTATCCGCAGCGGGCACTGATCTCGGTCGGGATCTTTACGATCCTGCTCGTCGGATGGGCGGTCCTGCTCCTGATCTTCTACAACATCCGCGACCGGCGATAGGGTGCGCGCGGCGGGCGGTCGGCACGACTGGCTCCTGCCGCCGGTCGTCGCGGGCTGGCCGGGCACGGTCGTGAGGGGTGACCGGCCGGGCGCGGCGGATGGCGACCTCCTGGACCGGCTGCGCCGCGACCAGCTGTACTGGCCCGCGCCCCGCAGCGGCGCGCCTGCCCCGCGGGCGATCGCGACCGACGCGGCGGGCCTGGCGCGCGCGCGCCACGGATATGCCGCGGCCGAGGTGCTGCTGACGCGCGATGCCGCCGCCGTGGACCCGTCGCGGCTGGAGGCGGTTTTCGGCCCCCCCGGCCCTGTCGCCACCTGGGCCGTCCTCGGTGGTGCGGCGGCGGAGGGGACGCCCACGGCCGAAGAGCTGCTTGCGTTCGGCACCGGGCGATGCCCGTGGACGGGCGGTCCCCTGTCCCTCGCCGATGCGCTGGACGCGCAGGCGCTGCTGCGTGCCGCCGCGCTGCGGGCCCGCGGGCCCCGGACCCTGCTGGGGATGTCGCGCTGGAAGCGGCGGTGCCTGCGGCCGTTCCTGAGCGGACCCGACGGCCCGCCGCGGGCCGCGGCAGCCGGGCACGCCGTGGCATCTCCCGTCGTGTGGGGGGCCGCAGCGGGTGCCCCGGGCGCGCTCCGCGTCGAGGACGGGTTCCTGCGCTCGGTCGGGCTCGGCTTGCGGCACGTCCCCCCGGTCTCACTGGTGATCGCCGCGGGGGCACCCTATTTCGACGCGACCCGCCCGAACAGCTTCGAGGCGGCGGTGGAGGGGGCGTTGGCGGCGGGGCCCCTGTCGCCCGCGCTGACCGCCCGCGCGGCGCGGCTCAGGGCGCGGATCGTGGCCCTGGGGATCACCAAGTACTCGCTGCCCGGCCACACGCCCCTGCCCGATCCGGGGGGGCGGCTCGCGGTCCTTGTGCCCGGCCAGGTCGCAACGGATGCCTCGATCCGCCTCGGCGGGCGGGCTGTGCGCACCGATGCGGACCTGCTCGCCGCCGTGCGGGCGCGGTTTCCCGAGGCGTTCGTGCTCTACAAGCCCCACCCGGACGTGCTGACGGGGCTGCGGGCGGGGGCGGCGGGGGCCCAGGCAGTCGCGCGGCATGCCGATGCGACCGTCGGCGCCGCATCCGCCGACGCCTGCCTTGCCTGGGCCGACCGGGTGGCGACCATCACCTCGCTGATGGGGTTCGAGGCATTGTTGCGGGGCAAGGCCGTCACGACCTTCGGCCGGCCGTTCTATGCGGGCTGGGGGCTGACGGACGATGTCGACGGCCCGCCGCGCGACCGCCGTCTCGATCTCGACACCCTGACGGCGATAGCCCTGATCCTTTACCCGAGCTACATCGACCCCGCGACCGGCCTGCCCGCCCCGGCAGAGCGGGCGCTCGACGCACTCGCGGCCGCGCGCGACGGGGCGGGACGGCCGCGGGCGCGGCTCTTGCGGGCATGGCGCGACCTCGCCTCCGCCCTCCTCAACCGCCTGCCGGGATGAACGGCGCCCCTTGCGACCGCGCGGGTTTCGGGGGATGACTGGCACGGGCGACCGACGGGTGGCCCGGAACGCGCAGCGACCACGGAACCCCATGACCCAGCCCCTTCCCGTCCAGCGGGTCACCGATGCGGGCGCGGGCCTTTCCCGGCGCGGGACGCTCGGCCTCCTTATCGCGTCGGTCCTTGCGGGATGCGATGCCCTGCCGAGAAGCGCGCCGCTCGCCTCCGACCTCGTCACCGCCGATGCCGCGGGCACGCTGGAGGGGCTGGTCATCCCCCTGACCGCCGATGTCGCCGCGCGCAGCAGCCGGCCGCCCCAGCGCAGCTTTCCCGCCGCGTTCGTCACGTCGGGCGAGATCGACCCCGACCGGCTCGGCGTCGATGATGAGCTCGAGATCACCATCTGGGAATCGGGCGAACGCGGGATCTTCGGCGGCGATACGGGGATGTCGCGCCTGCCCGGCGTCCGGGTGGATGCCGACGGCAGCGTCTATGTCCCCTTCGTGGGCGCGGTGCGCGCCGCGGGGGGCACGGTGGGGGACCTGCGCGCCCGGATCCGCACCGCGCTCGAGCCCCTTACGCTGAGCCCACAGGTCGATGTGCGCCTGGCGAGCGCGCCGAGCCGGACGGTCGTCGTCCAGGGTGCCGTGGCCCGCCCCGGGCGCTTCACGCTCGAGCGGGGAAACGCGCGGCTCGCGCCGCTCCTCGCCCTCGCCGGGGGGACGAGCCTGCCGCCCGAGCAGGCGCTGGTGACCATCCGGCGCGGGGACGAGATCGTCGAGGCGGTGCTCCAGGACATCTTCGCCGACCCCCGGCTCGACGTGGCGCTGCGGCCCCGGGACATGGTCGTGATCCTGCCGCTGCGCGAGCGCCTGGTGGTGCTGGGTGCCACGTCGATCCAGGCCGAGTTGCCGTTTCCCACCCGGTCGTTCAGCCTGCTGTCGGCCATCGGGGCGGCCCGCGGGCTGCGCGATTTCGACGCCGACCCGACGGGCGTGTTCGTGTTCCGGCGCGAGGACCGGGCGCTTGCCGACGCGCTCCTGCCCGGCCCGGAACCTGCGGGCCTGCCCGGCGGCGTCGGCCGTGCCGTGGTCTACCGGCTCGACCTGACCGCACCGGAGGCGTTGTTCGTCGCCCGCAGCTTCCTGATGCGCGATGGCGATGCGCTTCTGTCGGCCAATGCGCCCCTGACCGAGTTCCGCAAGTTCGTGCAGCTTTTCTCGCTCGTCGTGTCGCCGGCACGAAGCCTGGACGCGCTCGCGCAATAACCCGGGCGCAGGGGTAGGCCCGATGGGCACCCCTGTCCCGACGCCCCAGGTCGGAGCATCCGATGGCCAGTCTCCTGCGCGCGAACCGGAACTACCGGCTCTTCTTCGCGGCCGGGGCGCTGTCGAACCTTGCCGACGGGATGGCGGCGCTCGCGCTCCCATGGGTCGCGACGCTGGTTAGCCCCGATCCCTTCGACATCG
>JANNOT010000035.1:0-8579 GCA_031399375.1 Paraoceanicella sp. | reverse complement strand
GTCGCCGTGGCGATCCCGGCCCCGGCATTCGCCCCCGCCGCCCGCCCGGCGGCGGAAAAGGCGACGGGCACGATGTTTGCGCAGCCGAGCCCCGCGATCAGGAACCCCGCGACGGTCACGGGCAGGGCAGACCCCAGCCCTGCGATGAAAAACCCAACCGCCGCGAGCAGGGTGGAGAGCCGCACGAGCCGGGCCGCGCCGAGCAGCGCGCGCAGCGCGTCCCCCGTGAACCGCCCCACCATCATGGCCAGCGAGAACCCCGCGAAGGCAAAGCCCGAAAGCTCCACCCCCGCCCCGAGCTCCGTGCGCAGGTAGAGGCTCGACCAGTCGATCACCGCCCCCTCGGCCACGAACGCGCTGAGGGCGAGCAGCCCGAGCATCCAGACCCTGGGATCGCGTGACAGTCCCGAGCCGAGGAGCGCGCCCGGCGCCGCCCGGCTGCGGTCAAGCGCCGGGGCCGCGGCGAGCAGGACGGCAAGGATGATCGTCCCCGCCACGAGCGTCTGCCCCCCCGCGCCGAACCGCGCGATCAGGACCCCGCCCATGGCCGAGCCGGTCATGGCGCCGAAGCTCCAGAACCCGTGGAACGCCGACATCATCGCGCGGCCGCCATCACGCTCCACATCCGCGCCGTTTGCGTTCATAGCGACATCCATGATCGACAGGCAGAGAAAGAGGTAGATGAACGCGACCGCCGCCGCCGCATAGCTCGGCGCGAGCGCCATCGCCCCCAGGGCCGGGGCCAGCGCGATCCCCGCCGCCAGCACCACGGCGCGCGAGCCGAAGCGGCCGATCAGCCGTGCGGAGGTGAGCAGGCCCAGAAACCCCGCCGCGCCCCCCATCAGGATCAGGATGCCGATGTCGGATTCCGTCACGCCGAGCTGGCGGATCAGCACGGGCACGAGCAACGCCCAGCTTCCCGCGGCGAGCCCGTTGGCGAAGAACGCCGCCGAGATCGCCACGCGGGCGCGCGATGCGGGGCGGACGGGGGCGGCGGCGGTCATGGCGGCTTTCCAGGCGGCGTGCGGGATGCCCCGCTCCTAGCCCGGATCGCGGGCGGGGGAAAGCCGGGGATGACCCTGCGGGACATCGGCGGGCGACCCGCGGCGGTGGCGGACCCCGGTTCAGATGTCGAGCGTCGTGTCGCGCTCCCACGGCGACAGATGCGCGAGATACGCGCGCCATTCCGCGGCCTTCAGGCCCGCATAGGCGTCGGTGAACCGCGTGCCCAGGGCACCGGTCAGGACTGTGTCGGCCCCGAACGCCGCGAGCGCATCCCCCAGATGCCCGGGCAGGAGCGGATGCGCGGTCCCGGCCGCCGTCTCGCCCCAGATCTCGCCCTCGGCCGCCGGCCCCGGATCGGTGCGGGCCGCAAGACCCGACAGCCCCGCCGCGATGACGCCGGCCTGGAGCAGATAGGGGTTGGCCGCGGCATCCGGCAGGCGCAGCTCGAACCGTCCCGGCCCCGGGATCCGGATCATGTGCGTGCGGTTGTTCCCGGCCCAGGAGATCGTGTTGGGGGCCCAGGTCGCACCCGATGCGGTGCGCGGCGCATTGATGCGCTTGTAGCTGTTGACCACGGGATTGGTGATGAGGCTCAGCCCCCGGGCGTGGCGCAGCATGCCGCAGAGAAACCAGCGCCCGGCCTGCGCCAGGCCGAATTCGGCGCCGTCATCGGCGAAGGCGTTCGCATCATCCCGCCACACCGACACGTGGATGTGGCATCCCGACCCGGTCAGTTGGGCGAAGGGCTTGGGCATGAAGCTCGCGCGGAACCCGTGCCGCTCGGCGACCGATTTGACCATGAACTTGAAGAAAGAATGCCGGTCCGCGGTCGTCAGCGCATCGGCATAGAGCCAGTTCATCTCGAACTGGCCGTTGGCGTCCTCGTGGTCCGACTGGTAGGGACCCCAGCCGAGTGCGATCATGTGATCGGAGATCTCGGCGATCAGATCGACCCGCCGCATGACCATCTGCTGGTCGTAGCACGGCTTGGCCGCCGTATCGAACGGGTCCGACACCCCGGCGCCGTCGGGCGTAAGCAGGAAGAATTCGGGCTCCACCCCGGTCTTGACCGTCAGCCCCTGCGCGGCCGCGGCCGCCATCTGCGCCTTCAGCACCACGCGCGGGGCCTGGGGCAGGGGCGCCCCCTCGATGGTGCAGTCGGCGGCCACCCAGGCAAAGCCAGGCTTCCACGGGATCGGGGTGACCGAGGCGGGGTCGGGCATCGCCATGACGTCGGCATCGGCAGGCGACAGGTCGAGATGGGTGGCAAAGCCCGCGAACCCCGCCCCCTCGGCCTGCATCTGCCCGATGGCCTGGGCGGGGACGAGCTTGGTGCGCTGGACCCCGCCGAGATCGGTGAACGAGACGAGGAAATAGCGGACCCCGTGGTCCCGCGCCCAGGCCGAAAGGTCCCCGTCCATCACCGCCCCCCCTGCCCCGGGATCCAGTCCGTGCCCGCGAGCGGGACCCGCGCCATGGCCGCCGCCTCGATGGTCAGCGCGACCAGATCCTCGGGCTCCAGATTATGCACATGGCTCTTGCCGCAGGCGCGCGCGATGGTCTGCGCCTCGAGCGACAGGACTTTGAGGTAGTTCGCGAGCCGCCGCCCCCCCGCCACCGGGTCGAGCCGGGCGGCGAGCACGGGGTCCTGCGTGGTGATGCCCGCCGGATCGCGCCCCTCGTGCCAATCGTCATAGGCCCCGGCGGTGGTGCCGAGGGCGCGATACTCGTCCTCCCACCGCGGGTCGTTGTCGCCGAGCGCCACCAGCGCCGCCGTGCCGATCGAAACCGCATCGGCGCCGAGTGCCAGCGCCTTGGCCACGTCGGCGCCCGAACGGATGCCGCCCGAGACGATGAGCTGCACGTCCCGGTGCACGCCCAGATCCTGAAGCGCCTCGACCGCGGGGCGGATGCAGGCAAGCGTCGGCTGGCCCACATGCTCGATGAACACCGTCTGCGTCGCCGCCGTTCCGCCCTGCATCCCGTCGAGCACCACCACGTCCGCCCCCGCCTTCACGGCGAGCGCCGTGTCGTAGTAGGGCCGCGCCCCGCCGATCTTCACGAAGATCGGCTTCTGCCAGTCGGTGATCTCGCGCAGCTCGAGGATCTTGATCTCCAGATCGTCGGGTCCGGTCCAGTCGGGGTGGCGGCAGGCCGACCGCTGGTCGATGCCGCGCGGCAGGTCGCGCATCTCGGCCACACGGTCCGAGATCTTCTGGCCGAGCAGCATCCCGCCGCCGCCGGGCTTCGCCCCCTGGCCCACCACGACCTCGATCGCGTCGGCCCGGCGCAGGTCATCGGGGTTCATGCCATAGCGCGAGGGGAGAAGCTGGTAGACGAGGGTCTGGGAATGGTGCCGCTCCTCGTCCGTCATCCCGCCGTCGCCGGTGGTGGTGGAGGTCCCGGCCGCCGTCGCCCCCCGCCCCAGCGCCTCCTTGGCCGGGCCGGACAGGGCGCCGAAGCTCATGCCCGCGATGGTGACCGGGATCCGCAGGTGCAGGGGCTGCTTCGCATGGCGGGTGCCAAGGTGGACGTCCGTGTCGCAGCGCTCGCGGTACCCCTCCAGCGGATAGCGCGAGATCGAGGCGCCGAGAAACAGCAGGTCGTCGAAATGTGGCAGCCGGCGCTTTGCCCCGCCGCCGCGGATGTCGTAGATGCCCGTGGCCGCGGCGCGGCGGATCTCGGCGAGGGTCGCGGGATCGAAGGTGGCGGAAAAGCGCGGCTCAGGGGGCATTGTCCACCTAGAATGTATAGAGCTGCCGCGCGGAGCCGTAGCGGCGGAAGGTGGCTGGGTCGATGTCGGGGTATCCCGCCCGGGCGAGCAGCGCCCCCAGGGTGGAGACGTGGCCCGGGCGCATCTCCTTCTCCATGCAATCGGCGCCGAGCGATTTCACCGATCCGCGCACGAAGAGCCGCGCCTCGTAGAGGCTGTCGCCGAGCGCCTCGCCCGCGTCGCCCAGCACGGCGAGCATGCCCGACTGGCCCATGAACGCGCTCATGTGCCCGATGCTGCCACCCACCACAATCTCGATCCCCTTCATCGAGATGCCGCAGCGCGAGGCGGCGTTGCCACGGATGACCAGGAGCCCGCCCCGTCCCGTGGCCCCGGCATACTGGCTCGCGTCACCCTCCACCACCACCATGCCCGACATCATGTTCTGCGCGACGCCCGGCCCCGCCGACCCCATGATACGCACCGTCGCGTGCTTGTTCATGCTCGCGCAGTAATAGCCCGTCGGACCGCGGACGGTGACCGTCACCGGCGCGTCGAGCCCCGCGGCGATGGCATGGGCACCCTTGGGGTTCGTCACCTCCCACGCGGTCTCATTGGTGCCGGGACCAAGGTCATGGAGCGCCTGGTTGAGCGCACGCAGCGGGGTCTCGCCAAGATCCACGACCGGCATCAGCGTTCCCAGAAATAGACGGTCGCGGGCTCGGGCTCCCACACCCGCGCCGCGGCGATCCCGGGAAGGTCGGCGAGCGCGCGGTATTCCGAGCCGAAGGCGACATAGGCATCGGTTTCCGCCATCACCGCGGGTTTGCAGGCGATGGGATCACGCAGGACCCCGAAGCCGCGGGCGGTCCCGACGACGAAGGTGTAGAACCCGTCGAGATCGCGCAGCGCGGCGCGCAACGCGGCATCCAGCCCCTCGCCCCGCCGGAGGCGGTGGGACAGGTAGACGGCCGCGACCTCGGTGTCGTTCTCGGTCTCGAACCGCATCCCCTGGCGGCTGAGCACCCGGCGCCACGCATTGTGGTTGGACAGTGAGCCGTTATGCACCAGGCACTGGTCCGGCCCGGTCGAAAACGGATGCGCGCCCAGCGTCGTGACCGCCGATTCCGTGGCCATCCGGGTATGGCCGATCCCATGGGTCCCGCCCATGGCGGGAATGCCGAAGCGGCGGGCCACATCGGCGGGCAGGCCGACATCCTTGTAGATCTCGATGCTCGACCCCGCGCTCATCACCCGCACCCCGTCGGGCAGGGCCGCACGGGCCGCATCGAGCCGGTCGGGCGGCAGGGTCACGACCGCATGGGTGCCACGGACCGTCACCGCCCCGTCGAGCCGGGCGCCCAGGCCGTCGAAGGCGCGGGGGTCATCCGCCTGCACGGTCAGCTTCGCGCCTGCACCCGGATCGTCATAGATCGCGATCCCCGCGGAATCCGGACCGCGGTCGGTCAGTTTGACGAGCATGTCGGACAGCAGGCCGCCGAGATCCGGGGCCATCCGCCTGTCCTTGAGAAAAAGCCCGACGATTCCGCACATGACCGCAGGCTAGCGGACAGGAATTCCACTGTGAAGAAATATTTCTTCCGCTGAGGCGTTTCGTTCATGCCTGGCGGTAGGTAATGATCGACAGGTAGCGCGCGGGCAGCCGGGTCAGCGCCTCGGGCCCGTGGGGGGCGTCGGCGTCGAACAGCAGGCTGTCGCCCGGCGTCATGCGGTAGATCTCGGTGCCGTGGCGATAGCTCACCTCGCCCTCGAGCATGTAGAGGAATTCCATTCCGTCATGCTGGAAGCTCGGGAATACATCCGATTCCGTGTTCAGCGTGATCATGTAGGGCTCGACCGTCACGCCGCTCGAGTTTTCCGGCACGTGGCCGAGCAGGTTGTAGTGGTGGCCGGCGCGGGTTCCTGCCCGCTCGATCTCGAGCCCGGTGCCTGCGGGCACGAAGCTTGCGCCGCGGCGTTCCTCGTAGCGGCGGAAGAACAGCGTGACCGGAACCGCCATCGCCTCGGCCAGGGTCTGGAGCGTCTTGAGCGAGGGCGAGGTCTGGCCATTCTCGATTTTGGACAGCATCCCCAGCGACAGTCCGGTCGCGGCACCCAGGTCCGCGACCGTCATCCGCCGCTGGTGGCGCAGGGCGCGCAGCTCACGGCCGATCGCGACCTCCAGCACCTTTTCCTTGGGCGAGGTGCGCGCATGGGGGTCCTGGCGCAGGGGGGCATCGGTCATCGTCGGGTCCTTCATGGGCATCGCCCGACCCTGCGGGATGGCAGGGCCCGCGTCCAGAGGGGCGGGCGGTTGACGCGCGGGCGGGCCTGCGACAAGGCTGGGGCACGTCCATGACCCGGCCCGAGGAGCCCGCCCGCCATGACCCTGATCCGCCGCCTCGCCCCGCTCGCCATCCTCCTTGCACTGGCCCTGCCGGCCGCGGCCCAACTTCCCGATCTCGGCGGGCGCACGGTGACCGTGGTGACCGAGGATGCCTATCCCCCGCTTCAATTCGTGGACCCCGGCACCGGCGAGGCCAAGGGATGGGAATACGATGCGATGGCCGAGCTCGCGCGGCGGCTGAACTTCACGCTCAGGATCGAGAAATCGAGCTGGGACGCCATGATCCCCGCGGTCAGCGAGGGGCAGTACGACATCGGCATGACCGGGATCACCATCAAGGACGACCGGCGCGAGAAGGTCGATTTCTCGGACCCCTACATGGTCAGCCAGACCTTCATGCTGGTGCGCGCGGACGAAAACCGGTTCGCGGACGCCGCAGGCTTCGCCGCCCTGCCCGACGCGCTGGTGGGTAGCCAGGCCGGGACCTCGCCGTTCTACGTCGCGGTCTACGAGGTGCTCGACGGCAACGAGGCGAACCCGCGCATCAAGCTCTTCGAGACCTTCGGCGCGGCGGTCCAGGCCCTGCGCTCCGGGGACGTGGACGTGGTCCTGACCGACAGCGTGGGTGGCGAGGGCTACGTGAAGGCGAACCCGGGCGTGTTCAAGCTGACCGGCCCCGCGATGGGGACCGAGGAATTCGGGTTCATCTTTCCCATAGGCTCGGATCTGGTCGCGCCGATCAACGCAGGGATCGCCGCGATGACGGCGGACGGGACGATCGACGCGCTCAACCAGAAATGGTTCGTGGACTACACGCTTGGCCAGTGAGGGCCGAACGGGCGCGCACCGCGCCCGATGACCGGGCCGCGGGCGGACTTCCCCTGGTGGCTCGTGGTCGCGGGCGCGCTGGGGGTTTATCTCGGCATCCGGGTGGTGACGGACGATCTCTATGCCCAGATCGCGGCTATCGTCGCGCGGGGCATCGGCGTCACGATCTTTGTCACCCTGACCGCCTTCGGTCTTGCCGCGATCCTGGGGCTGGGCCTCGCGCTTGCGGGACTGAGCCGATGGATCGTCCTGCGGCAGGGGGCGCGGTTCTACATCGAGGTGATGCGGGGCGTGCCGATCCTGGTGCTCCTGTTCTACATCGCCTTCGTGGGCGCACCGGCGCTGGTGGCGGGGTGGAACGCGCTCGCCCAACCCCTGGGCTTGCCCGGGGTCCAGACCCGCGATCTGTCGCTGATGTGGCGGGCGATCCTGGCACTGACGCTCGGCTATGCGGCGTTCATCGCGGAGGTGTTTCGCGCGGGGATCCTTGCGGTCGATCCGGGGCAGGTCGAGGCGGCCAAGGCGCTCGGCCTGACGGGCGGCCAGAGATTCAGGCTGATCGTCCTGCCCCAGGCAATCCGCACCATCCTGCCGCCACTCGGGAACGATTTCATCGCGCTGGTGAAGGATTCGAGCCTCGTCTCCGTGCTCGGCGTCGCCGACATCACCCAGCTGGGCAAGGTCTATGCGGCGGGGTCGTTCCGGTTCTTCGAGACCTATAACATCGTGGCCTACATCTACCTTGCGCTCACCATCGGCCTGTCGCTGGGTCTGCGGGCGCTGGAACGGCGCCTGCGCGGGTCGTGAGGTGCAGTGCTAGTCGTCGAAGCGCCAGCGGCGCAGGCGCTTCTCGCGGCGATCGCGTTCGATCTGGTCGGCCCAATCGTCCCGACCGACCCGGCGCCAGTTCTGCGACCGTTCGCTTTCATTGCGGCGCGCACGCTGGCGGTCGCGATCATCCTCGCGGCGCTCCCGCTCCCAAGACCGCCGGTCGTCATCGCGGTCACCCTGCAAGAAGCCGGGAAGGCGGAACACATGATCGTCAGCCCGCGCAGGCGAGAGCCCCGCCCCGCAGAGCATGACCACGCCGACCAGGGCAAAAACGAGCGCACGCATCACGTATCCTCCGTCGAGGCGGCACGAGCCGCCCTCTACGGTTGGTAACGCGAGCCAGAGCGAAAGGATCCAGGCCAACGCTCACACCGGCGCGACGGGGTCAGTCGTCGTCGCCGCCGTACCGCCAGTACCGGCGATCGTCGCGCCGCTCGTCGCGCCAGTCGCGGCGGCGGTCATCCCGCCAGCCGTCACGGTATCCGTCGCGGTAGCCCTGCCGGTACGCCCGCCGATAGACCGGGCGGCGCGCATCGGGGCGCCGGTCGTAGCGCCAGCCGGGGGACCAGTCGTGGCGGCCCCGGTCGATCACGACCACGTCGGGCCGGCGGGGGCGATCATGGTCGCGGAGCGAATCGAACACAATTCCGGCGCCGAGCCCGATTCCGATGCCGAGCAGGACATCCCGCCCGTCATCCGCCCGCGCCGGCGGAGGCGCCAGACCAAGCCCCGCCACCAGCACTGCGGCCGACAAAAGCGTCAGAAAGCGACGCATACCGTTCCTCCCGGACATGGCCGGGTGGATCCCCGGCGCGTTGAGACAAAAGAAGTGCCGACGGCCACCGCCCGCGGGGC
>JANNOT010000473.1:0-2131 GCA_031399375.1 Paraoceanicella sp. | reverse complement strand
TGCCCTGCGCCAGGCCGAGCCGCGGGTCGATCTCGCCGTCCTACCCGAGGGGACGCTGACGGGGGCGGCGCCCAACGGGCGGGCGGTCGGGCTGATCCGGCGAGTCTGCCGGGCCAACCGGCTCTGGACCTGCCTGCCGGTCACCATGCCCGTCACCGATGGCAGGGCGCAGACTCAGATCCTCCTCATCGACGCAACCGGCGAGGTCCGCCGCGCAGCGGGCCCAGTCCTGCCCGGGCCGCGGGGCAGCAGGCTTGCCATCCTGCGCGGGGCCGACGCGGTCGATGCCGATCGTGCCCGCGCCGCGGCCGAGGCGGGGGCGGAGGTTCTGATCCGCCTCGCCGCGCCCGACGCCCCCTTCGCCGACATCTGGGGCGCCACGGGCGAGGCGCAGGCCTTCTGCAACCTGGTGATCACCGCAAGCCTTGCCGGCGGTGGGGGCGGGGCACCGACCCAGGCGCTCGTGATGCATGTGGACGGCACGCCGACGGCCGCAGGGACCGGACCTGCACCCCTGGTCGCGCATCTGCGCCCCGACCTGGTGCGCGCCGCGCGCCGGTTCTGGGCCGATGCACGGGCGCAGAGCCGCGCCGGTCGGCTCGACACCCCCTGCGACATCCGCGACCGTACCCTGACGGAGGCCGCCCGGTGACCACCATCGATGCCGATCCCTACCCCTGGCCCTGGAACGGGGACCTGCGGCCCGACAACACCACCCTGATCATCATCGACATGCAGACCGATTTCTGCGGGCCGGGCGGCTATGTGGACAAGATGGGCTATGACCTGTCGCTGACCCGGGCCCCGATCGCCCCGATCCGCACGGTGCTGGGCGCCATGCGGGCGCGGGGCTACCACATCATCCACACGCGCGAGGGGCACCGCCCCGACCTCTCGGATCTGCCGCCCAACAAGCGCTGGCGCTCGCAGCGCATCGGGGCGGGGATCGGCGATGCGGGGCCATGCGGGCGCATCCTCGTGCGCGGCGAGCCCGGCTGGGACATCATCGAGGAGCTCTCCCCCGAACCGGGCGAGCCGATCATCGACAAGCCCGGCAAGGGGTCTTTCTGCGCCACCGACCTCGACCTGATGCTGCGCACCAAAGGCATCGAGAACATCGTGCTGACCGGGATCACCACCGATGTCTGCGTGTCCACCACGATGCGAGAGGCCAATGACCGCGGCTTCGAGTGCCTGCTTCTGGCCGATTGCTGCGGGGCGACCGACCCCGGCAACCATGCCGCGGCGATCAAGATGGTGACGATGCAGGGCGGTGTCTTCGGCGCCGTCGCAACCTCCACCGCCTTCGTGGCGGCCCTGCCATGATTGACGGACCCGGCGCCATCGGGATCCAGACCGTCGGCATGACGATGCGCTTCGGCGGCTTCACCGCGCTCGACGCCGTCTCGGTGACCGTCGCGCCGGGCAGCTTCCATGCGCTTCTGGGCGAGAATGGCGCGGGCAAGTCCACGCTGGTCAAGTGCATCATGGGGTTCTACCGCGCAACCGCAGGCCAGCTGATGGTGGGCGGGCGAGAGGTGGAGGTGACCGACCCCCGTGCGGCCCATGCGCTCGGTCTCGGCATGGTCTACCAGCACTTCACGCTCGTCCCCTCGCTGACGGCCGCCGAGAACCTGGTGATCAGCCGCCACGACGCCCCCGCCATCATCGACTGGCGGCGCGAGCGGGCGGCGCTGACCGCGTTCATGGACCGCATGCCGTTCCGCGTGCCGCTCGACCGCCCCGTCGCGACCCTGGCCGCGGGCGAGAAGCAGAAGCTCGAGCTTCTCAAGCAGCTCTATCTCGGCCGGCGCTTCCTGATCCTGGACGAGCCGACTTCGGTGCTCACGCCCGACGAGGCCGACGAGGTGCTGGGCCATGTCCGCGGGCTCTGCGAGACGGGCGAGATCTCGGTCCTGATGATCACCCACAAATTCCGCGAGGTGACCGCCTATGCCGATGCGGTGTCCGTACTGCGCCGCGGGCGGCTGGTCGGCCAGGGGCGCGTCGCCGATCTGAGCCATGGCGAGATGGCCGCGATGATGGTGGGGGGCGAGGTGCCGATCGCGGCGTCCGCCCGGTCGGGCACCATGGGCGCCCCGGTGCTGAGCATGACAGGGATTCGCGCCCG
>JANNOT010000464.1:0-4384 GCA_031399375.1 Paraoceanicella sp. | reverse complement strand
TGGGCCCCGTCGGGCAGGCGGCGGGGACCGTCGACGGCGAGCCCGACCAGCTCCTTGCGCCCGGGTGCGGTCAGATGGCTGCGCTCCAGCCCGCGCTTGCCGATGAAGTCGTCCTTCTTCCTGGACACAATCCAGCCCATCCCGAGGTCATGGGGGGTGACGGTCCCGTCGGTTTCGTCACCGACGATGATGAACCCTTTTTCCGCGCGCAGGACATGCATGGCCTCGGTGCCGTAGGGAACTGCGCCCGCGGCCACCAGCGCCTCCCACAGCGCGAGGCCGTGGCCCGCGGGGATAGCGATCTCCACGCTAACCTCGCCCGAAAAGCTGATGCGGTGCACCCGCACCGGGACGCCCATCAGCGTGCGGGCGGTGGAGGTCAGGTGCGGCTGGTCGGACAGGTCGAGCCCTAGCCCCGCGAGCAGCGCCTTGGCCCCCGGGCCCGCCACGGCGAACTGGGCATGGGCCTCGGTGACGTTCAGGGTGCTGACCGCGAGATCCCACCACTCGGTCTGGAGCCATTCCTCCAGATGCCCATGCACCCGCTCCGCCCCGCCGGTGGTGGTGTGGAGGAGGAACGTCTGCGCGTCGAGCCGCACGACGACGCCGTCGTCGAAGACAAAGCCCTGCTCGGTGCACATCAGCCCGTAGCGGCATTTGCCGGGCGCAAGGCTCGACATCACGTTGGTGTAGATCAGGTCCAGGAAGCGCCCCGCATCGCGCCCCTTCACCAGGATCTTGCCCAGGGTGGAGGCGTCGAGGACGCCCACCCCCTGGCGCACCGCCATCACCTCGCGCGCGATGGCCGCCGCGCGGCTTTCCCCCGGCCTGGGATAGGCGAAGGCGCGGCGCCAGTCCCCCACCGGTTCCCAGAGCGCACCGGCAGCCGCGGCCCAGGCGTCCGTCACGGTCCGGCGCAGCGGCTTGAAAAGCGGCCCGCGGGCCTCGCCCGCGAGACTGCCGAGGGTGACGGGCTGATAGGGCGGGCGGAAGGTCGTGGTGCCCACCGCGGGGATCGCCGCCCCCAGCGTGCCGGCAAGGACGGCGAGACCGTTCACGTTCGACGTCTTGCCCTGATCCGTCGCCATGCCGAGCGTCGTGTAGCGCTTGGTGTGCTCCACGCTCTCGTAGCCCTCGCGCGCGGCAAGCACCACGTCCGCCACCTTCACGTCGTTCTGGAAATCGAGGAACGCCTTGGCCCGCAGCGCCGTACCCGCGCCCTGGGGCATCAGCCAAACGGCGGCGGGCGGCGCTTCGGCCGGGGCATCGGTCGTGGCACCGCCCCCGGCATCGGCGGCGGCGCGGCCGCGGGCATCGGCCAGCACGGCGGCAGGGTGCAGGATTCCGTTTGCCGCCCCGACGACCCGCACGAACGCGGTGCCATCCGCCCCCGTCGGCGCCTGGCCGGCGTCGGGGCGAAAGAGCGCCTGCGCATCGTCCCAGATCAGCTTGCCGCCGCAGTGGGACCAGAGATGCACGGTCGGCGACCAGCCGCCCGACATGGCCACGGCGTCGCAGGCGATCTCCTCGATCACGGCACCTTCGCCCGCCTGGGCGCAGACCCGGACCCCGCGCACGGCCCGGCCCCCGATCACCCCGGCAACGGCGCGCCCGAACTCCACGCGGATCCCCGCGGCCTTCGCATCGGCGATCAGCTGGGACGTCACCGGCGGACGGGCGTCGAGGATCGCCGGCACGTCAAGCCCCGCCTGCTTCAGCGCAATCGCGGTGCGGTAGGCGTCGTCATTGGTCGTCACCACAACGGTCCGGTCCCCCGGGCTCACTCCCCAGAGGGTCAGGTAATCGCGCACGGCGCCCGCCAGCATCACCCCCGGCACGTCGTTGCCCGCGAAGGCAAGCGGGCGCTCGATGGCCCCGGCGGCGACGATCACCCGCCCCGCCCGGATCCGCCAGAGCCGGTGGCGCGGCAGGTCGGGGCCGGGGATCAGCCGCTGCTCGGCCAGCACATAGCCATGGTCGTTGACCGACGCCGCGACGGTGTCGAGCAGGAGCCGGGCCCCCTGGGCCGCAAGCGCCGCGATCTCGCCCGCCACCCAGTCCGCCGCGGGCCGCCCGTCGATGGCGATGCCGTCCGCCACCGCCCGCCCGCCCCAGTGCCCGGCCTGTTCGACCAGCATCACCCGCGCGCCCTCTGCTGCCGCCGCCCGCGCCGCGGCCAGCCCGGCGATGCCCCCGCCCACCACGAGCACGTCGGCGAAGGCATAGGTGAACTCGTAGCTGTCCGGATCGGCCTCGGTCGGCGCCCGCCCGAGACCGGCAGAGCGGCGGATCACCGGTTCAAAGACATGCTTCCACGCCGCGCGCGGATAGAGAAACGTCTTGTAATAGAACCCCGCGGGCAGGAGCGGCGCGAGGCGCGCATTGATCGCCCCCACGTCGAATTCAAGGGTCGGCCAGTGGTTCTGGCTGGCCGCCACCATCCCCTCGGCCAGCGCCGTGGTGGTCGCCCGCTGGTTGGGTTCGAACCGCCCCCCCGCCCCCAGATTGACCAGCGCATTCGGCTCCTCGGCCCCCGAGGCAAGGATCCCGCGCGGGCGGTGGTACTTGAAGGACCGCCCCACCAGCACCTGGCCGTTGGCCAGCAGGGCCGAGGCGAGCGTGTCGCCCGCGAAGCCCCGCAATGCCCGCCCGTTAAAGGTGAACCCCAGCGGCCGCGTCCGGTCGATCAGCGCCCCTCCGCGGGCGAGCCGCACGCTCACGCAGCCCCCCGGTCGCGGATGCGGGCGAGAAGGTCGTCGGGCGGGCCGCCCACCGGGGCCGGATAGGTCCCGAACACCTCCTGGGTCAGGGTCGAGCGTGCGGCATGAAACCACTTGCCGCAGCCATAGGCATGGCGCCAGCGCTCGAAATGGACGCCCCTGGGGTTGCGGCGCAGGAAGAGATACCCCTCGAACGCTGCATCGTCCGATCCGGGTCCCATGCGTTTCAGATGCGCCTCACCGCCCGGGGCGAACTCCGTCTCCTCGGCGGTCACGCCGCAGGCGGGGCAGGTGAGGACCAGCATCAGTTGCCGACCGAGGGCAGCTCGATCTTGATCGCGTTCTCGTCCTCGCGCTGCATGTCGTAGACGACGTAGCCCAGCACCGCGACGGCGGCCGCAAGGGCCGCGATCACGATGACCATGGTGGGTGAGGATTTCATGGGGGTACTCCTTCAATGCGCCACTGCGGCGGCCACGCTCTCGTCGATCATCCGCCCCTCGCGGAACCTCTCGAGGCCGAAGGGTCCTGCCACGGGATCCTCCCCCTTGGCAATGAGCGCCGCGGTGGCCCAGCCCGATCCGGGGATCGCCTTGAACCCCCCCGTCCCCCAGCCGCAGTTGATGTACATGCCCTCGACCGGGGTGCGCCCGATGATGGGAGAGCGGTCGCCGGTCATGTCCACGGTCCCACCCCACTGGCGCAGCATCTTGAGCCTGCTGATGAGGGGGAATGTCTCGATCAGCGCGCGCACTGTCTCCTCGATGTGCTGGAAAGACCCGCGCTGGGTGTAGCTGTTATACCCGTCCGCGCCGCCCCCGATCACCAGTTCGCCCTTGTCGGACTGGCTCATGTAGCCATGGACGGTGTTTGCCATCACCACGATGTCGAGCACCGGCTTGATCGGCTCGGACACCAGCGCCTGCAGCGGGACCGACTCCACCGGCAGGCGGAACCCCGCCATCTCGGCGAGCACGCCCGACTGGCCCGCCACGACGATGCAGAGCCGCCTGCAGCGGATGGCGCCCCGCGTGGTACGGATCCCGCGGACCACCCCTGCCTGCGTATCGATGCCCGTCACCTCGGTCTGCTGGAGGATGTCGACGCCCAGATCGCTCGCCGCCCGCGCATAGCCCCAGGCGACCGCATCATGGCGCGCGGTGCCCCCCCGCGGCTGCCAGAGCCCGCCCAGCACGGGATAGCGCGGCCCCTCGACCGCGAGGATCGGGCAGAGCTCGCGCACCCGCGCAGGGGTGACGAGCTCGGTCGGGATGCCGTTGAGCCGGGTCGCATGCCAGGTCCGGGTCAGGGCGCGCAGCTCGTGTTCGGTCTGGCAGAGCGTCAGCACGCCGCGCGGGCTGAACATCACGTTGAAGTTCAGCTCCTGGCTGAGGCTCTCGTAGAGCCCGCGCGACAGCTCGTAGATCGCGGCCGACGCGTCCTGGAGGTAGTTCGAGCGGATGATCGTGGTGTTGCGCCCGGTGTTGCCGCCGCCGAGCCATCCCTTTTCCACGACCGCGACATTCCTGATGCCGTGGTTCTTCGCGAGATAGTAGGCCGTCGCAAGCCCGTGGCCGCCGCCGCCCACCACGACGACGTCGTATTCGGCCTTGGGCGCGGGCGCGCGCCATGCCCGCTCCCACCCCTGGTGGTAGCGCAGGGCC
>JANNOT010000185.1:0-1646 GCA_031399375.1 Paraoceanicella sp. | reverse complement strand
GGGCGGGGCGGAAATCAATACCGCCAAGGCGATCCTCGCCGACGCCGTGACCACGCTCGCCCACGGGGCCGGGGCTGCGGCGGCCGCGGCGGCAACCGCGCGCGAGACGTTCGAGAGGGGCGGACTGGGCGAGGATCTGCCACTGGTCACCCTAAGCGCGGCCGAGATCGGCGACGGGCTCGCCATTGCCCAGCTTCTGGTGCGTGCGGGCCTTGCGGGCTCGGGCAAGGAAGCCAAGCGGCTGATTGCCGAAGGAGGCGCGCGGCTCAACGATGCGCCGGTGGCGGACGCCGCCCAGACCATCGGGGCGGAGGCGTTCCTGGCGGGGGACCTGAAGCTGTCGGCGGGCCGCAAGCGCCACGCGGTCCTGCGGCTCGCCTGACCGGGCTCAGCGGTCCTGGCGGGTGAACCGCGGCCCCGTCGGCACGGGCGGGGGCGGCGCGTTGGCATCGGGGGGAAAGGCGTCGTTCGACGGCATGTCGGGCGACGGCGTCGGGGCGCGGCGGAAGATGTTGCGCAGGACCCCGGGCGCCAGGATGGACAGCGGGTTCACCGCCACGTCGGGATCGGATGCCGAGCCCCGCACGCTGTAGGCGATGCCGAAGATCCCCTCGCCGCTGCGGCCCCCGGTCAGGATGTCGCCCACCAGCGGCACATTGCCCAGCAGGCCGTTCAGCAGGTAGGCAGGCGAAAGCACGCCCGAGAGGTCGAGCCGGTCCGCCGTCTCGTCGTAGACCCCGCTCATGCTGATGCCGATCGAGGGGCCGGTCGCCCGGGCCTCGCCCAGCGTGAGCTGTCCGCCCGAGCGGCGGAACGGCGCCTCGACCGTGTCGAAGTAGAGCCCGCCGGTGGTCAGGGATTCGAGTACGCCCGTGATCGAGGCGATGGACAGGATCCGGCTCAGCGTCTGGGAATTGCGCACCGAGATGCCCTGGATCGACATCCGGCCGGTGGCCCCTCCGCCGGGCTCCACCGCCAGGGTGAGCGTCAGGCGCCCGCCCGCGCCACCGGTGAAATAGGCGGAATCCCGCAGCGCCTGCCCCGCATCCTCGGCGATCAGCCGGGCGGCCATCCCCCCCTCGGCCCGCACCACGGCAAGGGTGGCGGGCGAGCCACCGTTGATCCGCCCCGCGACCTCGATCAGCGGCGTAGCATTGGGCCGCAGCATCCCCGCGCCCGGCGCGATCGCAAGGCGCGGGGTCAGGCGCAGTTCGTCGAGGGCGAGCGTGACCTCCGGCCCCTCGGACCCGGGATCAGGGGCCGCAGTTCCCCCGCCCTCGGCCAGCTCGCCGAGCGCCAGCAGGTCGAGCCATCCCCCCTCGAGCCGTGGCGCCGCGCCGGGGGCGAGGACGAGGCTGCTCGCGAGCGCCTCTCCGATGGCGATCCGGCCGAAGCGCGCGGCGGTCAGCTGCCCCTCCGCCGTCAGGTCTGCGGTGCCGCGGAGCTGCAGGCGCCCCGCATCGACCACGATGTCGCGCAGGGCGAGCCCCGGCCCCATCACCCCGGTCAGCGAGATCGCGCCCGCGTCGCCGCGCGGTTTCATCTGCCCCAGCCCGGGCAGCCGGACCCCCACCCCGCCCAGATCGGCCTCGAGCGTGAAGCGCGGGCCCCCGTCACGCCCCAGGCTTGCGGTCAGCACGGCCGGG
>JANNOT010000430.1:0-5660 GCA_031399375.1 Paraoceanicella sp. | reverse complement strand
AGCGCGAGCAGCCCCCAGTCCCGCGCCGACATCGTCGTGGAAATCGCCATGCGTCACCCTCCCGGCACGCGCCGTTCTAGACGCGGCGTGCGACGGCCGCAGCCCGGAACTTGTACCGATCACAGTTTTCCCGCGCGATGGAGGTTCGCGGGGGGTGGGTCCGGCCGGGTCGAACCTGCGCGGGGCGCAGCCTCGGACCGGCGCCTTGGGACGCACCCTGTCTCTCACGCGCCCCTGGGCCGATGGGGCCCTGCCCGCCGCGCCGGAACCGCAAGGGCGTCAGACCACCTGCCCCGCCGCCCAGCCCGATGCCCAGGCCCACTGGAAATTGTAGCCGCCGAGCCAGCCCGTCACGTCCACCGCCTCGCCGATGACATGGAGCCCCGGCACCGATTTCGCCGCCATCGTGCGGCTGTCGAGTCCGGCAGTGTCCACGCCCCCCAGCGTCACCTCCGCGGTCCGGTACCCCTCCGTCCCGACGGGTCGAAGGGTCCAGCGATGCACGCGCTCGCCAAGCGCCGCGAGCGTCCGGTCCGGCTGGTCGGCGAGCGTGCCTGCCATGCCCCCCGCGACCATCTGCGCCACCGCCCGCGGCAGCGCCGCACAAAGCACGGTCGCGACCCCCTGGCGCCCGCGCCCCGCGCGCGCCGCCTTCAGCGCGGCCGCGGCGTCCCCCCCTGGCAGGAGGTCGAGCATGATCGCCTCGCCCTCGCGCCAATAGGACGAGATCTGGAGGATCGCGGGACCCGACAGCCCACGATGGGTGAAAAGCGCCGCCTCGTCGAAGGCCGCGCGCCCGCAGGTCGCCCGCACGGGCAGTGCCACGCCCGCCAGGGGCGCCAGTGCCGCAAGCTCCTGGGGAGCAAAGGTCAGGGGGACCAGGGCCGGGCGCGTCGCGGTGACCCCAAGCCCGAAGCGCCGGGCGATGTCGTAGGCGAGCCCGGTCGCCCCCATCTTGGGGATCGACTTTCCCCCCGTCGCCACGACCAGCGACGGCGCCTCCACCCCCGCCACCCGGAACCGACCATTGGCGTGGCCGATCTCGCCCGGGTCGGTGGACAGGCGCAGGTCCACCCCCGCCTCTGCCATCTCGCGCACCAGCATGGCGACCACATCGCGGGCCGAGCCGTCGCAGAACAGCTGCCCCAGGGTCTTTTCGTGCCAGGCAATCGCGTGCCGGGCGAGCTTTGCGATGAAATCCTGCGGCGTGTAGCGCGCGAGCGCCGAGGCGGCGAAGCGCGGATTGCCCGACAGGAACCGGTCCGGCGCGGTCGAAAGATTGGTGAAATTGCAGCGCCCGCCGCCCGAGATCCGGATCTTCTCGCCCGGGGATGCGGCGTGGTCGATCACGGTCACCCGGCGCCCGCGCCGTCCCGCCTCGACCGCGCACATCATGCCGGCCGCCCCGGCCCCGAGCACGATGACGTCCGCGGTCCGGGGTGATGCCCCCGCCGGGGCCATGCTACTCGTCGCGGTAGACCCGCTCCTTGCGCTCGTGGCGCTCCTGCGCCTCCAGGCTCAGGGTGGCGATGGGGCGGGCATCGAGGCGCTTGAGCGAGATCGGCTCGCCGGTCTCCTCGCAATAGCCGTAGGTGTTCTCCTCGATCCGCCGCAGTGCGGCATCGATCTTGGCAACCAGCTTGCGCTGGCGGTCGCGGGTGCGCAGCTCCAGCGCCCGGTCCGTCTCCTCGGACGCGCGATCGGCGAGGTCGGGGATGTTCCGGGTCGTGTTCTGCATGCCCGTGACGGTCTCGCGCGATTCCGCGATCAGCGACGCCTTCCAGTCCATCAGCTTGCGGCGAAAATACTCCTTCTGCCGCTCGTTCATGAAGGGCTCGTCCTCGGCGAGGGAATAGTCAGCACCCAGAACAACTTCGGATTTCATGGTCATGCACCTCGACACCTTGTCGCCCCTGGGGTCCCTGGTCGGCCCGGCGCGAAACCGGGAACGGGACCCGCTCTCTGGCGCTGCGCATACCCAAAAAGTGTTGGTATGTCACGCATTAGATGGCCGACCTTGCCTCGCCCCCCCGGCCTGCTAGGATCACCGCCAAACGCTGTTCCCGCCACCGGACCCCGCCCCGATGCAGTTTTCCTCGACCGACGCCTATATCGCGACCGACGAGCTCACGGCCGCCGTGAATGCCGCGATTCGTCTCGAACGCCCGCTCCTGGTCAAGGGCGAGCCGGGGACGGGCAAGACCGAGCTCGCGCGCCAGATTGCGGGGTCGCTCGGCATGCCGCTGATCGAATGGTCGGTGAAATCGACGACCAAGGCGCAGCAGGGCCTCTATGAGTACGATGCCGTCAGCCGCCTGCGCGACAGCCAGCTCGGCGACGCGCGTGTCGCGGACATCGCCAACTACATCCGCCGGGGCAAGCTGTGGGAGGCATTCGCCGCACCGCACAAGGTCGTCCTTCTGATCGACGAGATCGACAAGGCCGATATCGAGTTTCCCAACGACCTGCTGCAGGAGCTCGACCGGATGGAGTTCTACGTCTACGAGACCGGTCAGACCGTGCAGGCGCTGCACCGCCCGATCGTCGTCATCACGTCGAACAATGAAAAGGACCTGCCCGACGCGTTTCTGCGGCGGTGTTTTTTCCACTACATCCGCTTTCCGGACTTCGAAACCCTGGGCCGCATCGTGGACGTGCATTTCCCCGGGATAAAGCCCGCCCTGATCCGCGCTGCGCTGACCCGGTTCTTCGAGATCCGCGAGACGCCGGGTCTGAAGAAAAAGCCCTCGACCTCCGAGGTGCTCGACTGGCTGAAGCTGCTGGTGGCCGACGACCTCGCCCCCGAGGACCTCAGGGCGGGGCCGAAGGACGCCCTGCCCCGGCTGCACGGCGCGCTGCTGAAGAACGAGCAGGACGTCCACCTCTTCGAGCGTCTCGCGTTTCTGGCGCGGAGGAACGGATGAGCCTGACCGTCCGGCGGGTGGACGCAGGAGACGAGGCCGCATGGCGCGACCTCTGGACCCGATATCTGGGGTTCTACGAGACGACGCGGCCCGAGGCGATCTACGCCCGCACGTTCGCCCGCATTCTCGATCCCGTGATTGCCATGCATGGCGCCTTCGCCCTGCGCGACGGGGTGCCCGTGGGCCTTGTCCACTGGCTCTACCACATGACGTTCTGGGACGAGCCGATGCGCGTCTACCTCCAGGACCTCTACGTGGCCGAGGCGGCGCGCGGCACCGGGGCGGGGCGGGCGCTGATCCAGACGGTCTATGCGGATGCCGACGCCCACGGCACGGCGGATGTCTACTGGCTGACGGCCGAGGACAATCACCCGGCCCAGGCGCTCTATGACCGGGTCGCCGTCCGCACACCCTTCGTGAAGTACCGGCGATGAGCGGCGCCCGGGCGGGGCGCCGCGCGGGACTGGTCGCCGGTCTCGTCGCAGGGCTTCTCGCCGGGTGCGCGCGCTCGGTACCCTATGCACCCGCCGACCAGCCGAACCTGCCCTCCTACGGCACCGCGCTGACGCCCGGACCGGTCCGGGCCGCCAATGACGACATCGCGGCGGAGTTCGTGAAGCTGATGTTCTACCCCGAGAACGGGCCGGAGCTGACCCAGCTTCTGCGCTACGAGCGACCGGTCCGCATCGGGGTCGGGGGGGCGGGGCTTGCGCGCTACCTGCCCGATCTCGACCGGCTCATCACGCGGCTGACCGAACAGGGCGGGCTCGACATCGCCCGGACCGAGGATTTCTCCACGGCGAACCTGCAGGTCGTGCTCGCCCCGCGCGCCCAGATGGTCCAGGTCTTTCCCGGCGCGCAATGCTTCATCCTGCCCGCCCTCTACAGCTGGCCCGCGTTTCTCGCCGCCCTGCGCGCCGACACCCTGCCCGACTGGGGCCGACTGGGCCGGCTGGAGGGGGCGACGATCTTCATCCCCGACAGCGCCACGCCCAACGAGGTGCGCGAATGCTTCGAGGAAGAGATCGCCCAGGCGCTCGGCCCCGCCAACGATGTGTTCGAGATCGCCGACACGGTGTTCAACGACGACAATGTCCACGCAAACCTGACCCGCTTCGACCTCCTGATCCTGCGCTTGCTTTACGACCCCTCCATGGCCTCCGGCATGTCCCAGGGCGCGGCGCGGGCCATGGCGCGCGACCGGTTGCGGGTCCTGAACCCCGAGGGCGAGGGGATGAGGCCCCGCGGCGACCTGCGGACCGATCGGGCCTGGAAAAAGGACGTGGAATCCCTGTTCGACGGGCGAGCCACGCTCGACGAGCAGCGCGAGATCCTGCGCGGGGCGGTGGGCCGGGCCGAGCGGTTTCCCCAGCCCGACCACCGGCTCGCCTTCACCCTCGACATGCTCGCCGCACTCGAGTTCGAGGAGAAGCCGATCCTTGCGGAGGGGCTGCTCACCCGCGCGCTCCAGAGCCTGGTCGCAGGCTACCCGCCCGACGACCTGCGCACCGCCACGATCCGGCTCAACCTCGCCCAGACCAAGCTGCGGCTGGGCAAGCCTGCCGAGGCGCTTGACCTCGTCGAGGCGGCTCTTCCCGTCCTGTCCGCCTATGCAGTCGCACCCCGGGTCGCCGCGGCGCTCCAGACCTCGGCCACGGCGCTGCTCGATCTGGGGCGGCAGGCCGAGGCGGTGTCGATCGCCATCGACGGCCTGCGTTGGGCGCGGTATGCGCAGGGGGCCGATTTCGGCAACCTGGGCCAGCTCCAGGACCGGCTCGAGGCGGTCCGGGCACTCGGCCCCGCAGGCTAGGAGCGTCCCATGATCGTCCTCGCGGCCTTCCTTGCCGGTTTCGCCTTCGGCTGGTGGCGCGCGGGTCGGCGCGGCGGCAATCGGGCCGACCGGTTCCAGTACGGCGCAGCCCATGGCATCGCGGGCGGCCTGCTCGCGCTCTTCGCGGCCCTCGCCGCCGACGGGCTGGGGCTCGCCTGATGCTGCTGCCGCTCTTCCTCGGCCTGCGTGCCGCCCGCGTCCCCGTCAGCCTGCGCGAGCACCTGACGCTGATCGAGGGGATGCAGGCGGGCCTCGCCGACGACGACGTGACCGCGTTCTACCACCTTGCCCGCGCGACGCTCGTCAAGGACGAGCGCTTCCTCGACCGCTTCGACCAGGTCTTTGCCGAGGTGTTCCGCGGCATCGAGCGCCTGACGCCCGAGGCGCTCGCGGGTGCCATACCCGAGGAGTGGCTGCGCAAGCTCGCCGAGCGTCACCTGACCGACGCCGAGAAGGCCGAGATCGCGGCCCTCGGCGGCTTCGACAAACTGATGGAGACGCTGCGCCAGCGCCTCGCCGAACAGCAGGGCCGCCACCAGGGCGGCTCCAAATGGATCGGCACCGCCGGCACCTCGCCCTTCGGCGCCCATGGCTACAACCCCGAAGGCGTGCGCATCGGCCAGGAGGAGGGCCGCCACGGCCGCGCCGTCAAGGTCTGGGATAGGCGCGAATTCCGCAACCTCGACGACCAGGTCGCCCTGGGCACCCGCAACATCAAGGTCGCCCTCAAGCGCCTGCGCCGCTGGGTGCGCGAGGGGGCCGACGAGGAGCTCGACCTCGACGGCACGATCCGCGCCACGGCCGAACACGGCTGGCTCGACGTCCAGACCCGCCCCGAGCGGCGCAACGCCGTGCGCCTCCTCCTCTTCCTCGACATCGGCGGCTCGATGGATCCCCATGTGAAG
>JANNOT010000417.1:0-18879 GCA_031399375.1 Paraoceanicella sp. | reverse complement strand
TGGCCTCGAGCTGTATTTCCCCGAACGCGCCGCGGGCCTGCTTGTTGGAAAGGATGTCCTGGAGGCCGAGCACGTCGCCCGACAGCTTCTCGATATTGCTCTGCGCCCGGTCGATGCTGAGCAGCCGCTCCTGCAGTTCCCCCAGCGTGCGGGCGGTGCGCGTCGCGGTGCCGTGCAGCGTGTCGGCCATGCCGCGCTGCACCTCCTCCAGCCGCCGCTCCATCGTCTCCTGCGTCCGGGCCTGGGCGGTGACCTGGGTGTCGGACACGAGGCGCAGCCCGCCCGCCAGCTGGTTCTGGCCCTGGTCGAGCCGGGTCACCGCCGCGTCCAGCCGCATCAGCGTGTCGGCCAGCGGCCGGGTTGCCCGCGCCGCGCTGCGCCAGACCAGAAGGGCGATCAGCGCGAGCAGTCCGACCGCGGCCAGCGTGACCAGCCGGGGGTCGAGGGTCTGAAGCTCGGCCAGGGTCATCGGCGCCCGAAGAGCCGCTCGATCTCGGCCAGGCTGAGGGCGATCGAGGTCGGGCGCCCGTGGTTGCACTGGCCCGACCGGGGCGTCGCCTCCATCTCGCGCAGGAGGGCGTTCATCTCCGCCGGGGTCATCCGCCGCCCGGCACGGACCGAGCCATGGCAGGACATGCGCGACAGGACCGCGTCGATCCGGCCGCGCAGTGGGTCGGCCCCCTCCGCCAGTCCGTCGGCGACATCGCGCAGGAGCGCGCCCGCGTCGCATGGCCCCAGGAGCGCGGGGGTCGCGCGGACGCAGATTGCCCCGCCCCCGAACGCCTCGACCTCGAGCCCCAGCCGGGCAAGATCGGGGGCGGCGTGGAGGATCCGCGCCGTTTCGTCCGCCGCTAGCTCGACGATCTGGGGGACGAGAAGCGCCTGCGCCGCGATGCCTGCGCCGGCCGCCGCCGTCTTCAGCCGCTCGTAGACCAGCCGCTCATGCGCGGCGTGCTGGTCCACCAGGACGATCCCCGACACGGTTTGGGCGATGATGTAGGTATCGTGGAGCTGCGCCCGCGCGACGCCGAGGGGGAGGTCGGGACCCTCGTCCTCGGCAGGAGCCGGGGGCGCGGACCAGAGGGCGGCCTGCTCCGCAAATCCCGCCAGCGGAATCTGGGCATGGCGGGGCGGCGCGCTGCCGGCCGGGCGAAAGGCGCCGAGGGCGGCGTGACCCATGGTCGTGGCGGTCCGGTGCCCGGCCTGGGCAAGCGCCTGGGTCAGGGCGCCGAGGATCAGGCCGCGGGCAAGCCCCGGTTCGCGGAACCGCACCTGGGTCTTGGCGGGATGGACGTTCACATCCACCCGCTCCGGATCGCAGTCGAGAAAAAGGGCGGCGGCCGGAAACCGGTCGCGGGCCAGCACGTCCGCATAGGCCGCGCGCAGCGCCCCGGTCAGGAGCTTGTCAGTCACCGGCCGCCCGTTGACGAACAGGAACTGCTGGACCGCAGCCCCGCGTGAATAGGTGGGCAGCGCGGCGTAGCCGGTCAGCCGCAGCCCTTCGCGCTCGGCCGCGATGGGGACCGCGTTCTCGAGGAACTCCGCCCCCAGAACCGCCCGCATCCGCCCGGCCCGGTCCGCCCGGTCGAGGCGCAGGAGGAGGCGCCCCTCCCCGCCCCCCGACACATCGCGCAGGCTGAAGGCGGTGCCCGGCGCCGCGAGCGCGAGACGGCGCATCACCTCCAGCACCGCCGACAGCTCTGCCCGGTCCGAGCGCAGGAATTTCAGCCGTGCGGGTGTGGCAAAGAAGAGATCGCGCACCTCCACCGACGTCCCGGGGGGCAGCGCCGCTGGTGTGACCGGCCCGAGGGCGCCTGCGACCGCGGACACCTGCGCCCCGTCCGCCGCCGCCGGGCGCGACGCGAGCGTCAGCCGCGCGACGGCGCCGAGCGATGGCAGCGCCTCGCCCCGGAACCCGAACGACCGGATATGCACCAGGTCCGACCCGTCGATCTTGGACGTCGCATGGCGCGCGAGCGCGAGCGCGAGATCCGCCGCGACGATCCCGTGCCCGTCATCGCCGACCCGGATCAGCGTGCGCCCGGCATCGGCCAGCGCGACATCGATCCGCCGGGCCCCGGCATCCAGGGCGTTTTCCACCAGCTCCTTGACCGCCGCCGCCGGACGCTCGACGACCTCGCCCGCCGCGATCTGGTTGGCGGCCGCGTCATCGAGCTGGCGGATCCGCGGGACCGCTGGGATATAGGGGTTGGGAGCATTCATCCTACCATATATAGCCGCTGCAGGACGATTCTGCGAGAGGGGATCGGGAGGCGCGGCCTGCCAGCGGCCCGACGGTCCGCCGCCCTGCGCTTGTCCGCGTCCGGGGCCGCGGCTAGGGTCCGGGCAGAGCAGGTGGGGGGCCGGGATGAGCGAGGAATGGCGTCAGATGACCGCGGCCGATCTGGGGCGCGGGATCGGATCGGGGGCGATCGACCCCGCGGCGCTGACGGAGGTTTTTCTCGGCGCCATCGCAACCCACCCCGATCGGGACCGGATCTATGCCGTCGTGACGGCCGGGCGCGCGCGGGCCGAGGCTGCGACGGCCGCCGCCCGCGCCCGGGCGGGGCTGCGGCGTGGGCCGCTCGACGGGGTGCCGATCTCGTGGAAGGACCTCTACGACAGCGCGGGCGTCGCGACCGAGGCGGGCTCGCGCCTGCTCGCGGGCCGAGTCCCCGCGCGGGATGCCACGGTGCTGGCGCGCGCGACCCGGGCGGGGCTGGTGTGCCTGGGCAAGACCCACATGACCGAGCTTGCGTTCTCGGGCCTCGGGCTCAACCCGATGACGGCAACGCCGCCAAATTCCCATGACCCGAGCCTCGCGCCCGGGGGGTCGTCGTCGGGTGCCGCGGTCTCGGTCGCGCTCGGCCTCGCGGCGGCGGGGATCGGGTCCGATACCGGGGGGTCGATCCGCCTGCCCGCGGCGTGGAACGGGCTGGTGGGGTTCAAGCCGACCCATGGCGCCCTGCCGCTCGATGGGGTCGTGCCGCTCTGCGCCGCCTTCGACACGGTGGGGCCGCTGGCGCGCTCGGTCGAGGATGCGGCACTGCTGACCGCGGCGATGGCGGGGGCGTCGGCGCCCGACCTGATGGCGGCGTCGGTCGAGGGGCGGCGGTTCCTCGTGCTCGCGACCGTGGCGTTCGACGGGATCCGGCCCTTGCCCGCGGCGGCGGTCAAGGGCGCGCTTGCCCGCCTGACCGCGGCGGGGGCCGTGGTCGAACATGCCGAGGTCGCGGCGGTGGCCGCAGCCATGCCGCTCTCCGCGACCCTGTTCGCGGGCGAAGCCTATGCGACCTGGGGCGAGACGATCGAGGCCGCGCCCGAACGGATGTTCCCGATGGTCCTCGAGCGCTTCCGCAGCGGGCGGGACGTGACGGCCGCCGCCCTGCTGCGCGACCGGGTGCGGCTCGAGGCGCTGCGGGCGGAGTTCGCGAGGGCGGTCGCGGGGTATGACGCTGTCCTGCTGCCGACGTCGCCCATCCTGCCGCCCGATGCGGCGCGGCTTCTGTCGGATCCCGCGTTCTTCACGACCGAGAACATGCTCGCCCTGCGCAACACCCGGATCGGCAACCTGATGGGGACCTGCGGGATCAGCCTGCCGACAGGCACGCCATGCTGCGGGCTGATGGCGCTGGCCCTGCCCGGGCGCGACCGGGCGCTTCTGTGCCTGGCGATGGGGATCGAGGCGGCGCTCGCCCGCACCTAGGCCCGGCGGGACAGATCCTCGGTCAGCCGCAGGGGCTGGGCCTTGCCCGACAGGCGTGCCCGGTAGACGTGCAGCGCCTCCATCACCCGCATGACGTAGTTGCGCGTTTCGTAGAACGGGATCGTCTCGATCCAGTCGAGCATCGCATCCGTGCCGCGGCGCGGATCGCCGAAGGTGGCGATCCACTCGTCCACCCGGTTCGGCCCCGCATTGTAGCCCGCGGCGGCCAGGACATAGGACCCGCCGAAGCGGTCGATCAGCCCCGCGAGATACCCCTGGCCGAGGGTGGCGTTGTATTTCCAGTCCTGGGTCAGGCGCGGCGCGGAATAGGTGAGGCCGAGCTGGCGTGCCATCAGGCGCGCGGTGCCGGGCATCAACTGCATCAGCCCGCGGGCGCCCGCAGGGCTCACGACCTCGGGGTTGAACTCGCTTTCCTGCCGGGCGATGGCCATGGCGAGCTCGGGGACCACGGCGCCCTGGAATGTCGAAAGCTCGGTCACCGGATAGTAGGGCTCCATCACCACGACGCCCTGGGCTGCGGCGGTCTTGGCGACCCGGACCGACACGTGGGTCCGGTCGAGATCATGGGCCATCTGGGCCGCGGCCGCCACATCGGCACGGTCGCGCGCCGTGCGGGCCACCTGGTTGAGAAAGAGCACGACCCGGGCCGGGTCGCCTGCCTGATGGAAGAGAAGCGCCGCCCTGCCGACGGGGCGGTCGAGAAACGCCGCGCGCCGCCAGTCCGCCGCGCCCGTGCCGGTCAAGGCGGTGTCCGCCCCCGCCCCGATGCGCTCCGCCGCAAGCTGGCCGTAGAAGCTCGTCTGATAGCGTGCCGCATCGGCATAGGCGGCCTCGGCCTCGCGCCGGTTTCCCAGCACCTCCTGCGTGCGGCCAAGCCAGTAACCGGCGCGCCCGAGGCTGATGGGCGTCTTCACCCGGGCACGGAACCGCTCGAAATGGGCGAGAGCGCGGTCGGCATCCCCGAACTTGCGCAGTGCGAGCCAGCCCGCGAACCACTCGAGCTCCTCGTAGTTCGACCCGGACGCAAGGTGATGCTGGCTTGCGATCTCGTAGGCGCGCCGGTCATCGCCCCGCCGCATCGCCCGGTGGGCGACGGACAGCCGCCGGGTCGCCCAGGCATCGGGTCGGCCGAGCAGTATGGGCGAGGCGGAGTGCTTGACGAGCAGCGCCTCGGCGTCGTCCCAGAGATCCTTGCGCAGCCGCCACTGGAAACGGTCATGGGCGAGCCCGGGATCATCGAGCAGGCGCGGCGGAACGGAGGCGAGAAAACCCGCGGTCCCACCCGCGTCCTGGCGCAGGGCGATGCGGGCGCGGGCCAGCGCGACCTGGTCGGCAGGGGCATAGGGAAAGACCGCCTGGGCCTGGGAAAACTTGCCCTCCCAGATCATCTGGTCGAGCCGGGTGGTGGCAAAGGTGCGCACGATCTCGGGATAGCGGGCCTGGAACGCGACGAGGTCGCTCTGCCCCAGATCGGCCTGGGTAAAGGCCGCGACCGCGACATCTGCCGCGCCGTCGCGGTCCCCCTGCGCCTCGACCGCCGCGGCGAGCTTGAGCGCGCCCGAGCCTGTCAGGGGCTGGGTTTCGGCGAAAAATCCCTGGACCTGGGCCGCGGGCAGCCCCACGGGCATCGCGCGTTCGGCATGGGCGCGGATGGCGTCGCGCCGCGGCCAGTCGGGATGGGCGTTCAGGAACGCAGCATATTCCGGCCAGTCCCCCTCGCCCTCGGTCAGCCGCAACCAGCGCACGACGTCGCGGGCGACCGGATCCTGGGCGTTGCGGGCCGCGCGGTCGGCCGCCACCCAGTCGGCACTCGCCGCCGCGCGCAACGCCTGGGCGAGCGCCACCCCATCCGCCCGGCTGACCTGGGCCGAGACAGCGTGCCCCGCCCCGCCCGCCGTGGCGAGCGCGATGGCTGCGGCAAGGAGAAGGGCACGGGGGCGAGGGCAGGCATACATGGGGGTCGTCCTGGGTGGTGCTTCGGGCGCGACCCTAGCATGGGGGCCGCCTTGCGGCGACAGCGTTTCCGCACTAGGGTCGCGCACCCGAAAACCAGCCAGACCCGGCGAAGAGGCCCCCATGTTCCGAGGTTCCATCCCCGCGCTCGTCACCCCGTTCGCGAACGGTGCCGTGGACGAGACCGCGTTGAAGGCGCTGGTGGACTGGCATGTCGCCGAGGGGTCGCACGCGATCGTGGCCGTCGGCACCACGGGCGAAAGCCCCACGCTGAGCCATGAAGAGCACCGTGCCGTGGTCCGCATCGTGGTCGAGACGGCAGCGGGGCGCATCCCGGTCATCGCGGGGGCAGGCTCGAACGCGACCGAGGAATCCATCGGGCTGATCCGCTTTGCCCACGAGGTCGGGGCGGACGCGGCGCTCGTCGTCACGCCCTACTACAACAAGCCGTCGCAGCGCGGGCTGATCGCCCATTACACCGCGCTGCACGACGCGGCGGACCTCCCCATCATCATCTACAACATCCCCGGCCGGTCGGTGATCGACATGACGCCCGAGACGATGGGCGAGCTTGCCCGGCTGCCCCGGATCGTGGGGGTCAAGGACGCGACGGGAAAGATCGAACGCGTGTCGATGCAGCGCATCACCTGCGGCGCGTCGTTCGTCCAGCTGTCGGGCGAGGATGCGACGGCGCTCGGCTTCAACGCCCATGGCGGGGTGGGTTGCATCACGGTGACCGCGAACGTGGCGCCGCGCCTGTCCGCACAGTTCCAGGAGGCGTGCCTGGCCGGGGACTACGCCACGGCACTGACCTTCCAGGACCGGCTGATGCCGCTCCACATCGCGCTCTTTCGCGAACCCAATCCCTGCCCGGCCAAATACGCTCTGTCGCTGCTGGGCAAGTGCCGGGACGAGGTCCGCGCCCCCATGGTCACGCTGGCTGAGGACACGAAGGTGGAGGTCCGGGCGGCGATGGTCCATGCGGGCCTGCTGAACGGCTGAAATGACTGGCAAACGCGCAGACCCCAACAGCCGCGTCGCGGCCGAGAACCGCAAGGCGCGGCACAACTTCTTCATCGAGGAGGACCTGGAGGCGGGGATCATCCTGATGGGATCCGAGGTCAAGGCGCTGCGCGAGGGGCGCGCGACCATCGCCGAGAGCTATGCCAGCGTCGAGGGGGGCGAGCTCTGGCTGATCAACGCCCACATCCCCGCGCTGTTGCAGGCCAAGACCTGGGGCCACGAGGAGCGGCGGCGGCGCAAGCTGCTGGTCCATGCCCGCGAGCTTGCCCGGCTGCACCAGGGCGTGGGGCGGGAGGGGATGACGATCGTCCCCCTAAAGCTCTACTTCAACGAGAAGGGGATCGCGAAGCTCCAGCTCGGGCTCGCCAAGGGCAAGAAGCTGGCAGACAAGCGCGACACGGAAAAGGAACGCGACTGGGCGCGCGAGAAGGCGCGGCTGATGCGTGCCAAGGGCTGACGGGCGGTTCGCGCACAGTAAGGAAAGATGCCGGGGAAGCGTTTGAGGGACAGGCTGCTCCTCAGCGCGCCCCCTCCAGCGCCTGGGCGAGTAGGGGGCGCGTCAAGGCTGACCCCCGCTCCGGGCGCGCGCGATGCGCGGCCTTGACCCGCCCCCCAATCCTCGGGCGGCAGCTCGCAGGGCGACGCTGACCGCGAGGGTGGCGAGCGTCGCGCGGGCAACCTCTGCCCCCTCCACTCGGTATTGGTCGCGAAAGAACGCGAGGTGTGCGTGCCTGGGGTGGACGAAGGCGGCGCCGATGACCGCGGCATGCCGGCGTTGCGCCGCGATGCGGCGGGCCAGAAGCGGGACCTCGAACGCGTCGGGCACGTCGAAGATGTCCGCGGTGACATGCCCGGGGCGCAGGCGGCCCGGCTCGTCGCAATAGCCCATCCGGGCCTCGTCCCCGATGTCCGCATGCCGGCGGGCCTGCACGAACGCGATACGGTGGGGAGGGTCTGGGCCAGGATCGGTCCTTTCGTCCTTCGCGAGAGCCCAAGGCGTGCAACGAAAGCGGCCCTGCCTTTCGGGCGGGGACTTTTCGGTCCTTCTCATCCGGACGGTGACCGTCGGCCCCGGCGTTTCACCGCATCTGCTGACCCCCCGCGGGATTGCCGGGGTGCGGGGCAGAGGATAGTCAGGGGCGGGGAGACGGCAGGCGGAGCGGATGGGCCAGGATCACGAGACCCAGGCGGCGCAGGCCGCGCGGCTGATGGCCGCGCTCGATGGGACATGGGTGGCGGCCGAACACCGGATCGCGGGCGGCTGGCTTCTGCGCCGGGGCGAGGGGGCAGGGCGGCGGGTGTCGTGTGCAACGGCGCTGGCGGGGGATGCGGATCCGGCGGACGCGGTCGCGGGGCTTGCCGGCTGGGGCCAGGCGCCGGTGTTCCGGGTGACCCCGGCTGAGGCCGCGCTCGATGCGCGCCTGGCGGCCGCGGGCTATGGCAGGATCGACCCGACGCTGGTCTATGCCGGGCCGTCCGCTGTGCTGGCGCTCCGGGACCCGGGCGGGCTGGCGGCGATCCGGGCCGCGCTGCCACTGGCCCGGATGGCCGAGATCTGGGACGCGGGCGGGATCGGACCGGCACGCCGGGCGGTGATGGCCCGGTCGGGAGCGGCGCGGACCTGGCTGCTCGGTCGGGCAGAGGACCGCGCTGCGGGGGCGGCCTTCGTCGCGGTCGCGGACGGGGTCGGCATGCTCCACGCGCTCGAGATCGCACCCTGGGCGCGCGGGCGCGGCGTCGGGCGGGGCCTGACGGCCGCGGCCGCCTCCTGGGTGGCGGAGCAGGGGGCCGGGACCTTCGCACTGGCTGTCACCGCAGCGAATGTGCCCGCGCGCGCGCTCTATGACGGGCTGGGGCTGACCCCGGCTGCCGCCTATCATTACCGTGCCTGACCGAGGGGGAGCCCCATGCCCGATACGATGCCCGACCCTATGCCCGACCCGCCCACCGCGCTCGACCTGCCGCCGGTCGAACCGTTGCCCGAGGATACCGCCCGGTATTTCGCGGTCTGCGTGGAGAAGCTGGGCTTCGTGCCCAACGTGCTGCGGGCCTACGCCTTTGCGCCCGAGAAGCTCCGCGCGTTCACCACGCTCTACAACGACCTGATGCTGGCCGAGAGCGGGCTGAGCAAGCTGGAGCGCGAGATGATCGCGGTGGTCGTCAGCTGGGTGAACCGCTGCCACTACTGCCTTGTCGCGCATGGCGCCGCCGTGCGGGCGCTGTCGGGGGATCCCGCGCTGGGCGAGGCGCTGGTGACCAACTACCGCGCGGCCACGCTGACGCCCCGGCAGCGCGCGATGCTCGATTTCGCGGTCCTGATGACCGAGACGAGTCACCGGATCGAGGAGGCGGACCGGGCGGCGCTGCGGCGCGCGGGGCTTACCGAACGCGACCTCTGGGACGTCATGGCCGTCGCGAGCTTTTTCAACATGACGAACCGTATGGCGTCGGCGACGGGCATGCGCCCGAATCCGGACTATCACGGGCAGGCGCGATGAGGGCGGCGCTTACGCTTGTCCTGTGCGCCATCCCGGCGGCGGCGCTGACCCTCGCCCTCGGCGGCGCCCCGGCGGTGGCGCAGGTCCCGCCGCCACCCGCCGGGGTCGAGGTGACCTTTGCCGAGACGCTAAGCCGGGGCCAGGTGTGGTTTCCGCTGGGCCGCGTTACCCGGGACGACCGGCCCGGCGAGACGGTGGAGGGTGCGGTGGCCCGGACCGTCTGGCGTTATCCCGCGAACCCCGCGCCGCCGCTCGACCTGCTGCGCGGGGTCGAGGCCGTGCTCGCGGCGGCGGACTATGCCCCGGTCTACGACTGTGCGGCGCCGGCCTGCGGCGGGTTCGACTTTCGCTATGCGATCGCGCTGGTCCCCGCCCCGGCGATGGAGGTCGATCTGGGCGATTTCCATTTTGCCGCGCTGCGCAGCGCGGATGGCACGCGCTGGGCGAGCCTGATCGCGTCCCGCGCGGGAGTGGACGGGTATGTGCAGATCACGATGCTCGCCCCACCGGGCACCCAGCCGCCGGTGATCGCCGGGCCCCCGGTCGAAGATGGCGCGGCCCCGACACCCCCGGCCGCCGTGCCCGATACAGTGCCCGACGCGGTGGGCGATGTGATGCCCGACGCGGTGCCAGACGCGGTGCCCGACGCGCTGGGCGAGGCGCTGCTGCGCACGGGCCGGGCGGTGCTTCCGGGGATCGATTTCCGGTCTGGCAGCGCGGAGTTCGCCCCGGGGTCGGAGGCGGGAGTGGACGCCCTTGCCGCGCTCCTGCGTGCGCAGCCAGGGCTTCGGCTCTATGTCGTGGGCCATACGGACGCAACCGGCGCGCTTTCGGCGAACACGACCCTGTCGCTCGAACGCGCCCAGGCCGTTGTCGCGGCCGTGGAGGCGGACATGCCGGAGGCGCGCGGCACGCTGGAGGCCGCGGGTGCCGGATCGCTCGCCCCGGTCGCAAGCAACGCGACCGCGGAGGGTCGGGCGATGAACCGTCGGGTGGAGATCGTCCTGCGACCCTGACCCGGGCGGCTAGTGAAGGCGGGTGCCGGTCTCGGCGATCGCCGCGTCGGTCAGGGCATCCCGCCGATCGGCCGTCAGCGTGCGGCCGAGGATGTCGCCCGCGGCCGCGATGGCAATCGTGACCGCCTTGTCGCGGATCGAGGCAAGTGCTGCCGCCTCGGCGGCGGCGATCTGGTCCTCGGCGGCACGGACCCGGCGCGCCACGGTCCGCTCGAGCTCGGTCTGCGCATGGGCGGCGGCAGTCTTCGCCTCCTCCCTCGCCTGCACCAGGATCTCGTCGGCCTGGCGTTCCATGTCCGCCTGCTTGCGTTCGTAGGAGGCGAGCAGGGCCTGGGCCTCGTCGCGCAGATGGCGCGCTTCGTCGAGATCGGCGCGGATCTTGGCCGCGCGGGCATCGAGCATGCCGGTGACCATCTGTGGCACGCGGGCATAAATCAGGATGCCGATGAAGAGTGCGAAGCTGATCGCCACGACGACATCGGTGTTGAGCAGGATTTCCATCGGGCGATCTCCTACCCCAGCCGCGCGCGCACGGCGGCCGCGATGTCGTCGGCGCTGGCCACGCCGGGCATCAGGGCGGCGATCACGGCCTGGGCAGTGTCGGTCGCCACGGCCTCGACATTCTCAAGCTCGGTCGCGCGGATCTCGCCGATCCGGCGTTCGGACACGGCTGCACGGGCCGCGATGTCCGCATCGGCGCGGGCGATGGCGTCGGCAAGCTGGCGCTGACCCTCGGCCCGGGTTTCGGCCGCGATGCGCTGGGCTTCGGACCGCGCCCGGGCAAGCGCTGCCTCGTACGCCGCCTCGGCCGCCTCGGCCTTGCGTTTGAAATCCGCGGCCCGGTCGAGATCGTCGGATATCGCATCGGCGCGATTTTCGAGCACCGACGTGATGCGCGGCAGGGCGATCCGGCTCATCAGGAAATAGAGCACAGCAAGTGCGACGGCGAGCCAGAAGATCTGGCTGCCCCAGGTCGAGAAGTCGAGCTGTGGCAGGCCCGGCGCGGCGCCTTCGGACGGGGATGTGGCCAAGGCGCACTCCGTGGATCGGGGAGAAGGTGAACGGGGCGCGGGCACGGCCCCGGGGGGCCGCACCCGACGGGCGGAGCGGGATCAGACCGCGAAAAGCAGGAGCATGGCCACGACCAGGCCGAAGATCCCAAGCGCCTCCGCAAACGCGAGCCCGATGAAGAGCGTCGCGGTCTGCTCGCGCGCGGCGGCGGGGTTGCGCAGCGCCCCGTTCAGGAAATTGCCGGCCACGTTGCCGACCCCGATGGCGGCACCCGCCATGGCGAGGCAGGCGAGACCCGCACCGAGATACTTGCCCAGGAGGGCCGCGGCTTCAGCATCCATAGTCATTCTCCTCAGATGTTCGGAACAGGGGTCAGTGCAGGTGCAGCGCGTCGTGCAGATAGACGCAGGTCAGGATGGCAAAGACATAGGCCTGGATCACGGCCACCAGCACCTCGAGCGCCGTCATTGCGACCATGGCGCCCAGCGGCAGGATCGCCACGGGGCCAAGCCCGCCGGCGAGGACCATGGCGAAGAGGCCCGCGAACACCTTCAGCACCGCATGGCCCGCCATGATGTTGGCGCCAAGACGGATGGAGTGGCTGACCGGTCGCACGAAGTAGGAAATGACCTCGATCACCGCGAGCACGGGCCGCAGGGCGAGCGGCGCCTGGGCGGGCCAGAACAGGCTGAGAAAGCGCGTGCCGTGCTTCCAGAACCCGATCACGGTGACGGTGACGAAGACGGCGAGCGCGAGCGTGGCCGTGACCGCGATATGGGTCGTGGGCGTGAAGCTCGTCGGGATCATGCCGAGCAGATTGGTGAAAAGGATGAACGAGAAGAGCGTGAAGATGTAGGGGAAGTAGGCCATGGCGCCATGGCCCGCGACCTCTTCCACCATCTTTCGGACCAGGCCGTACATCATCTCGGCCACCGACTGCATGCGGGTGGGGACGAGCGCACGGCTGCTGGTGCCGAAGATCGTAAGCGCCGCAACGCAGCCGACAGCGATGAACATCCAGAGCGTGGAGTTGGTGATGGTCAGAAAGCCGACCGGCCCGTCGCCGAAGAGCGGCTTTATCAGGAACTGGTCCATCGGGTGGATGTAGCTCTCCTCGCCCGCTGCTTCCGCCACGCTCCCGCCTCCTCACTCGCGGGCCGGATCGGCCTGCTTCGCTTCCCCCGGGTCTGCCGCCCCGGCTGCGGTCAGTCTGCGCTGGTGCTCCGCCGCCGTGCGCATCATCACCAGCACCCCGGCCGCGAGACCGAGCAGCATGAAGAGGATGAGGAAGATCGGGATCGTCCCGAACAGGCTGTCGAGCCCGTACCCCATTCCGCCTCCGACGCCGACCCCCGACAGAAGGTCGATCACCATCCGCCACGCAAGCTCGGCGCCCGCGAACTTGCCCCCACCGGCGGGCCGGTCCGGGGCGCGCGCGGCCTGTGCCGCCGTGATGCGCGCATCCAGGTCGCGCAGCCGCTGGTCGTCGTCCCCGGCCATCCGCACCCCCCTGAGGACACACGGAATGAATGCCCGAACCGAAGGCCCCCTTGCGTTCGTCGCGGACCATATGGACGGGTCCATACCCTGTCAAGCACCGCCGCGGCGCGGCAAGGGGATGCGGCGCCACGGCTTTTCGCGCTGTTCAAGGGGGGTATCCGCCCTGCCCCGGCCGCGCTATGGCCGCGGGATGCAGACCGCGACCATCACGGCACTGGGGCACCTGGGCGACGGCGTGGCCGATACGCCCGGCGGGCCGGTCCATGTGCCGTTCGCCCTGCCGGGCGAGGTCGTGCGGGGCATCATCGCCGACGGGCGGATGGACGGGGCTGAGGTGATCGAGCCGTCGCCCGACCGGGTCGCACCCCCCTGCCCGCAGTTCGGCGTCTGCGGGGGATGCACGGTCCAGCATGGGTCGGATGCGTTCGTCGCGCGCTGGAAGGCCGATCTGGTGGTCCGCGCCCTGGCTGCCCGCGGGCTCGGGGCGGAAATCGCGGGGGTCGAGACCTCTCCCCCCCTGTCGCGGCGGCGCGCGGTGCTGGCGGCACGGCGGACACGGGACGGGGTGGCGGTGGGGTTCCATGCCCGCGGCTCGGACCGGATCGTGGCGATCGACGGGTGCAGGGTGCTGCACCCGCGGCTGGCCGACGCCCGCGCGGTCATCGGTACGCTGGCCGCGCGCGGGGGGCTGCTGCCGGGTGTCCTGCGGGCGCAGGTCACGCTCACGGATACGGGGCTCGACATCGACGTGACCGGGGGGCGGCCGCTCGATGCGGTGCTGCGGGTCGATCTGGCCGCGATTGCGGCGGTGCCGGACATCGCGCGCCTGACCTGGGCGGGCGAGCTGGTGGTCCAGGCCCGGGCGCCCCGTGTGCGGTTCGGCCGGGCGGCGGTCACCCCGCCCCCGGCTGCTTTCCTTCAGCCCACGGCAGAGGGCGAGGCGGCCCTGGTCGCGGCGGTCCGCCGCACCCTGGGACCCGCGCGGCGGATCGTCGATCTCTTTGCCGGCTGCGGCACTTTCACCCTGCCGCTGGCGGAGGTGGCCGAGGTCCGGGCGGTCGAGGGCGAGGCGGCGATGCTCGCGGCGCTCGACCAGGGCTGGCGGCGGGCGGAGGGGCTGCGGCGGGTCGTGACCGAGACGCGCGATCTCTTCCGCCGGCCGCTCCTCCCGCCCGAGGTCAAGGGGGTGGAGGCGGTGGTGCTCGACCCGCCCCGCGCCGGGGCCCGCGACCAGGTGCGGGCGCTGGGGACGACGCAGGTGCCGCGGATCGCCTATGTCTCCTGCAACCCCGCGAGCTTCGCGCGCGATGCGCGGATCCTGGTGGACGCGGGCTACCGGATGGGGCCGGTTACCGTCGTTGACCAGTTCCGCTGGTCCGCGCATGTGGAACTGGTGGCCCCGTTCACCCGGTGATCTGGTCTGCGAGATCGGCGAGGTCGCGCGCCACGTAATCCCATGGGCCATCGGGGACGAGATCGCTTGCCTGTCCCGGCCCGTGCTCGGTCGGGCGGGGGAAGAAGGCCGTGCGCAACCCGCAGGCCCGGGCGGCCGCGAGATCGGCGTTGTGCGCGGCGACCATCGTGACCGCGGCGGGCGGCAGGCGCAGGGCGGCGCAGGCGGCGCGGTAGACCGCCGGGTTGGGCTTGTAATCCCGCGCGATCTCCGCCCCCAGGATGCAGTCCCAGGGCAGCCCGGCATGGCGGGCGAGCCGAACCATCAGGGCAATGGAGCCGTTCGAGCAGGGCGCGATCAGGTGGGTCGCGCGCAGGCGCGACAGCGCCGCGGGCACCTCCGCCCAGGGGGGGAGGCGCTCCCATGCGTCGGTCAGGCGGGCGGCGGCCGCGTCGTCGAGCTGTTGCCCGAACCGGGGCAGGATGCGGGCAAGGTTCTCGCGGTGCAGGACCTCGAGCGCGACATAGCGCCGCCCACCCGCCCGCACCGTCGCCATGGCCGGGTCGTATTCCGCCCGCCAGGCATCGGCGAAACCCTCGGCATCGATGCCAGGCCCGAGTGCGGCACGGACGGCCCGGGCGATGCCTGTGCGCCAGTCCACCAGCGTCCCGAAGACGTCGAAGATCAGGGCGCGGGACGTGGGGGGCGTCATCCGATCCGGCCGCGCACGCCGCCGGTCTGGCCGCGGTCGAGCAGGATGTGGTCGGCGAGCACGCAGGCCATCATCGCCTCGCCCACCGGCACGGCGCGGATCCCGACGCAGGGATCGTGGCGACCCTTCGTCACGACCTCGGTCGGCACGCCGTCGGTCGTGATGCTGCCGCGGGGCTGGAGGATCGAGGATGTCGGCTTCACGGCAAAGCGCAGGACGATGTCCTGTCCGGTCGAGATCCCGCCAAGGATCCCGCCCGCGTTGTTCGAGCCATAGACCGGTCCGTCCGGTCCCGGGGTGATCTCGTCGGCGTTCGCCTCGCCCGTCAGGCTGGCGGCACCCATGCCCGCCCCGATCTCCACCCCCTTGACTGCGTTGATCGACATCATCGCGGCCGCGAGATCGGCGTCGAGCTTGCCGTAAAGCGGCGCGCCGAGGCCGGGGGGTGCGCCGGAGGCCACGATCTCGATCACCGCGCCGACCGAGGACCCCGCCTTTCGGATGCGGTCGAGATAGTCGGCCCAGCGTGCGGCTGCGCCGGCGTCGGGGGTCCAGAACGGGTTGCGCGCGACCTCCGCCCAGTCCCAGGCGGCGCGGTCTATGCCATGGGGTCCCATCTGGACCATGGCGCCGCGGATGGCCAGCCCGGGGGCGAGCGCCCGCAGGATCACCCGCGCGACCCCGCCCGCGGCGACGCGGGCCGCGGTTTCGCGCGCGCTCGACCGGCCGCCGCCGCGGGGGTCGCGGATCCCGTATTTTTGCCAGTAGGTGATGTCCGCATGGCCGGGGCGGAAGCTGTCCGCGATGGCGGCATAGTCCTTGGACCGCTCGTCGGTGTTGCGGATCAGGAGCTGGATCGGCGTCCCGGTCGTGCGCCCGTCATACGTGCCCGACAGGATCTCGACCGCGTCCGCCTCCTGGCGCTGGGTGGTGTAGCGGTTCTGCCCGGGGCGGCGGCGATCGAGCCAGGGCTGGAGGTCGGCCTCGTTCAGGGGCAGGCCGGGGGGGCAGCCATCGACGGTCGCGCCCAGGGCGGGCCCGTGGCTTTCGCCCCAGGTGGTGACGGCGAAGAGCCGCCCGAAGGTGTTGATCGACATGGCCACCCCTTTCACCTCGCGCATAGCGCACCTGCACGGGTGGCGAAAGAGTTGCAATCGCCCGGGGCGGCAGTAGGTTGTCGGGTGCCTCGGGGTGCCCTGCCATGGGCTGAGACGCGCAAGCGGACCCGTCGAACCTGAACCGGATCATGCCGGCGGAGGGAAGGCGGACGGGCTCATCCCCCTTTCGACCCCTTTCGTCCGGGCCAGAGAGGATGACCATGATGCGATCCCTGCTGACCCCGGCGAGCGTGCTGTTCACCCTCGCCCTGTCCGCCGCCGCTCAGGAGCGGCCGGTGCTGACCGTCTACACCTATGACAGCTTCATCTCCGAATGGGGTCCGGGACCCGAGATCGAACGGCGGTTCGAGGGGGGGTGCGCCTGCGACCTCCGCCTGATCGGCGCCGGGGACGGGGCCGCGCTGCTCGGGCGCGTGCGGCTGGAGGGGGGACGGACCGAGGCGGACGTCGTGCTCGGCCTCGACACCAGCCTGACGGCGGATGCGGCGGCCACCGGGCTTTTCGCACCCCATGGCGTGACCCCGGTCGTGGACCTGCCCATTGCATGGGCCGATCCCCTTTTCCTGCCCTATGACTGGGGCTGGTTCGGGTTCGTCTACGACACGACCCGGCTGGCGTCGCCGCCCGAAAGCTTCGCGGCGCTGCTGGCCGCGCCCGAGGATGTGACGATCATCATCCAGGACCCGCGCAGTTCGACCCCCGGCCTCGGCCTGCTGCTCTGGGTCAAGTCGATCTATGGCGACCGGGCCGAGGCGGTATGGGAGCAGCTCGCCCCCCGGATCGTCACGGTGACCAAGGGCTGGTCCGAGGCCTATGGGCTGTTTCTCGAGGGGGAGGCCGCCATGGTCCTCTCCTACACCACCTCGCCCGCCTATCATGCGGTCGCGGAGGGCGACGGGACCAAGCGCGCCGCGGCATTTGCCGAGGGGCACTATGCGCAGATCGAGGTGGCGGGAAAGCTCGCGTCCACCGATCAGCCCGCGCTGGCCGACGCGTTCCTCGCGTTCATGCTGAGCCCGGGGTTCCAGGAGGTGATCCCCACGACCAACTGGATGTATCCCGCGGTCACGCCCGCGGTCGGGCTGCCCGAGGGGTTCGCCGACCTGGTGCGGCCCGCGCGCACGCTCCTCGTCCCGGCGGACGAGGTTCCTGCGATGGCGCGCGTGGCGCTGGACGAATGGCTGCGCGCGCTCAGCCGGTAGGCTGGCCCGGCGCGGTCGCGCTCGGGCTTGTCCTGGCGCTGGTCTTGGGCGCGCTTGGCGTGCTTGCGGCCGCGGGGTCCGCGGGGTGGGGGCTTGGCACCGCCGACTGGGCGGCGCTGCGCTTCACCCTGGTGCAGGCCACGCTGTCGGCGGGGCTGAGCGTCGGGCTCGCGATCCCGCTGGCCCGGGCCCTGGCCCGGCGGCGGTTCGCGGGGCGGAGCGCGCTGGTGGCGCTGCTCGGTGCGCCGTTCCTTCTGCCCGCCATCGTCGCCGTGCTGGGCATCGCAGCGGTCTGGGGGCGGAGCGGGTGGCTGGCCGATCTGGGGCTCTCGCCCTTTCCGCTCTACGGGGTGCAGGGCGTGCTGCTCGGCCATGTGTTCTTCAACCTGCCGCTCGCCGCCCGGCTGCTGCTGCAGGGCTGGGCGGCGATCCCGGGCGAGACGTGGAGGGTGTCGGCGTCGCTCGGGCTCGGCCCCGGCGCCGTCTTTCGCCATATCGAGTGGCCGATGCTGCGGGCGCGCGTGCCGGGGGCGTTCGTGCTGGTGTTTCTCGTCTGCGCGTCGAGCTTTGCCGTGGCGCTCGGGCTGGGCGGGGGGCCGGGGGCCTCGACCCTCGAGGTCGCGATCTTTGAGGCGGTGCGGTTTTCCTTCGACCTCGGGCGTGCCGCGCGGCTCGCCCTGGTGCAGGTCGTGCTGTCGCTCGCGCTCGGGGCCCTAGCTGTCGCCCTGGCGCGCGAGGTGGGGTTCGGCCCAGGACTGGGCGCAGCGCGCGGGCACCCGCTGCGGCGCTGGGACGCGGACGGGTGGGGGCTGCGGGTCCTCGATGCGGGTGTGATCGGGGGCGCGGCGATGTTCCTTGCGGCACCGCTCGCGGCGATCCTCGTCCGCGGGCTGGAGGGTGTCGCAGAGGGCCTGCCCCCCCCGGTCTGGCCCGCGGCGGCGGTGTCGGTCATTCTCGCCATCACCTCGGCGCTGCTCTGCCTCGGGCTCGCCTGGGCGCTGGCGGGGTTTGCTGCGGACCGGCCCTGGGGCGAGGCGGTCGGGGCGGTCGCGCTAGCCGCCTCGCCGGTTGCGGTCGGGACGGGGATCTTTCTTGCCATCCGGCCCTGGGCCGATCCATTGGCCTTCGCGTTGCCGGTGACGGCGAGCGTCAATGCGCTGATGGCCCTGCCCTTCGCGCTGCGCCTCCTCCTGCCCGCGCTGCGGCGCCTGCGGGCCGAGGAGGGGCGGCTGGCGGATGCGCTGGGGATGGAGGGCTGGTCGCGTGCCCGGCTGGTGACGCTGCCCGCGCTGCGCCGGCCGCTGGGCCTCGCGGGCGGGCTCGCGGCGGCGCTGAGCATGGGGGACCTGGGGGTGATCGCGCTCTTTGCGCCGCACGAGCTTGCGACCCTGCCGCTGGTCGTGTCCAACCTGATGGGTGCGTTCCGGATCGCGGCTGCGTCGGGGGCGGCGCTCCTGCTCGTCGGGCTCGCCTTCGCGCTCTTCTGGATCTGCGACCGGCTGGGGGGGCGGGCATGATCGTGCTCGACGGCCTGGTGCTCGCCCAGGGCGGGTTCCGGCTATCGGCGACGCTCGACGTCCCGCGCGGTGCCATCGGAACGCCAGTTCATACGCGCTGATTCGCGCCGACAACTCCGAGTTCCCCGGATTCTTCGCCAGATCCATCTGGTTCAACTGTTCCAACAACGCCAGCCGCCCCTTCATCTGCGTTTCCGACACGCCCGGCG
>JANNOT010000383.1:0-23911 GCA_031399375.1 Paraoceanicella sp. | reverse complement strand
CCCCCAGCGGGTTACCTCCAGCCCCTCGGTGCCCCAGAGCCGGGGCAGGTCCTCGGGCTCGAACCCCAGCGCCTTGATCACGAGATCGGCGGGCTCGGTATAATCGGCGCCCGGGATCTCCTCGGGTGCCTGGCGCCCCGTGGCGTCGGGCGCGCCGAGGCGCATGCGGGCGACGCGGACCCCGGTCACGGCGGCGTCGCCGGTGAAGCCGCGGGGGTTGGCGAGCCAGACGAACTCCACCCCCTCCTCCTCCGCATTTGCGGTCTCGCGCAGGCTGCCGGGCATGTTGGCCCGGTCGCGCCGGTAGAGGCACTTGACCGAAGTCGCGCCCTGGCGCACCGCCGTGCGCACGCAGTCCATCGCGGTGTCCCCGCCGCCGATGACGACAACGCGCTTGCCCACCGCGTTCAGCGCGCCGCTGTCGAAGTCCGGGACGGTGTCGCCGAAGCCGACGCGGTTGGAGGCGGTCAGGTAGTCGATCGCGCGCACGATCCCGAATAGGCCCGCGCCGGGGCCGCCCAGGTCGCGGCTCTTGTAGACGCCGGTCGCGATGATGACCGCGTCGTGGCGCGCGCGGATCGCGTCGAACGTGATGTCGACGCCCACCTCGCAGTTCCCGATGATCTCGACCCCGCCCTCGATCAGCTGGTTGATCCGGCGCATCACCACGTCCTTCTCGAGCTTGAAGCCCGGGATGCCATAGGTCATCAGCCCACCCGCGCGGTCGTAGCGGTCGTAGACGGTGACGCCGACGCCCCGCCTGCGCAGCACGTCGGCGGCGGCGAGGCCGCCTGGCCCGGCCCCGATGATGCCCACGCTCTCTGCCCGCGCGGCGGCGGGGACGAGCGGCGCGACCCATCCCTCCTCCCACGCCGTGTCGGTGAGGTACTTCTCCACCGACCCGATGGTGACGGTGCCGTGGCCCGACTGCTCGATGACGCAGTTGCCCTCGCAGAGCCGGTCCTGCGGGCAGATCCGGCCGCAGATCTCGGGAAACGTGTTGGTCGCCTGGCTGAGCTCATAGGCCTCGCGCAGCCGCCCCTCGGCGGTCAGGCGGAGCCAGTCAGGGATGTTGTTGTGCAGCGGACAATGGGTCTGGCAGTAGGGCACGCCGCATTGCGAACAGCGCCCGGCCTGTTCGCCCGCCTTCTCGGCGGCGAAGTCACGATAGATCTCGTCGAAATCGGCGCGCCGCGCGCCCACGTCCCGCTTTTCGGGCATGGCCCGGGGCACCGATACGAATTTGAGCATGCGGTTCTGGGCCATGCGGCGTCTCTCCGGCACGAGGCGTCGAAAGAATGTTGCGCGACAGGACGGCATACCTGCGCGCCCCGATCCTATACCCGAGGGTCCGGTGAAATAAAAGTCACTTCTGTTGACCTTGTTTGGTGGAACTGCGCGCGCCGCGGCCGCCGACGCGCTCAAACCGGAGATATTATGTCAGCATATGTGACATATCAAATCTCGCCCCGGGCCCAGAGCGCCATCAGCGCCACGACCCCCACCCCGATTCGCCACCAGCCGAAGATGGCAAACCCCCGCTGCGCCACAAAATCGAGCAGGACGCGCACCACGATGGCGCCCGCGACGAAGGCACAGGCAAATCCCACGGCGATGATGCCCGCATCGGCCGAGCTGAGCAGATCGCGTGACTTGTAGAGATCATAGGCGAACGCGCCGGCCATGGTGGGCATGGACAGAAAGAACGAGAACTCGGCCGCCGACCGCCGGTCCGCCCCCATCAGCAGCGCGCCGACGATGGTGGCCCCGGACCGCGACACGCCCGGGATCATGGCGAGGCACTGGAAGAGCCCGATGGTGAACGCGAGCGGCAGGGGAAAATCCATCGCGTTGCGGTGGCGCGCCGCGACCACCCGCCGGTCGACCCAGATGAGAACGACCCCCCCCAGGATCAGCATGGTCGCGATCAGCGCGGGGGTCTCGAACAGCACCGTCTTGATGAAATCGCGGGCGAGCACGCCGACAACGACCGCAGGCAGGAACGCGACGAGCACGCCCAGCACGAAGCGCCGCGCGCGCGGGTCGGTCGGGATGGCCGCCGCGACGCCGATCAGCCTGCCCGCGTAAAGCACGATGATGGCCAGCACGGCGCCGAGCTGGATCACCACCTCGAACGTCTTGCCGGTGGACTGGAACCCCAGGAAATGGCCCGCGAGCAGCAGGTGCCCGGTGGACGAGACGGGGATGAATTCGGTCAGCCCCTCGATCACGCCGAGAAGGGCGGCCACCAGGATCGGCTGGTCGGTCATGGCGCTACTCGCGCAGCTTGGCGGCAGATTCCTGCAGCTCGGTATACTGGCCGTGGGGGCGGTAGGCGTAGAGATAGGTCTCCAGCACCGCCGTCATCGGGGTGGGCGCAATGCCAAGATCGGCGAGCCCCCGCGCGCCGTCGCCCACGACATTGTCGCGCGCAAGCAGCCTCACCTGGTCGGCCGTGATCATCCGGTTGGGCAGGAGCCCGGCCGAGAGCGTGCCGAGCAGGTCGAGCGCCCGCGCCTGCAACCGGGCAACGGGCATCGGCACAAAGAGCACGAGCCGCCGCCGCCGGATGATCGCGAGCATCCGGCGCATGAGGGCGTCGAAGGTCAGGATCTCCGGCCCGCCGAGCTCGTAGGTGCCCGGCACCGTGGTGGTCAGCGCGACCTCGGCCGCATGGGCCACGTCGTCCACATAGACCGGCTGGAACCGCGTCCGCGCGCCCACGACCGGCAGGATCGGCGACATCCGGGCCATGGCGGCAAAGCGGTTGAAGAACTGATCCTCGTGCCCGAACACGATCGAGGGGCGCAGGATCGTCGCCGCGGGAATGGCGGCCAGCACCGCCGCCTCTCCCTCGGCCTTGGTGCGGGCGTAGGCGCTGTCGCTTGCCGCATCCGCGCCGATGGCGGACAGCTGGACGAAGCGCGCACCCGCCGCGGCGGCCAGGCGCGCGAGCCTACCCGCCCCCTCGCCCTGCACGGTGTCGAACCGCTGGCGCGCGTCGGGGTAAAGGATGCCGACGCAGTTGACCACCGCATCCGCGCCCTGGATCGCCCGGGCGCAGGATGCCTCGTCGCGGATGTTGGCCTGGACCGGTTCGACCTGGCCGACATCGCCGTAGGGCCGGACGAACAGCGCCTCGTTCGGGCGGCGCACCGCGACCCGGACGCGCCAGCCCTGTTTTGCCATCCGCCGCGCGATGTAGCGGCCGACAAAGCCGGAGCCGCCGAAAATGGTCACGAGCGGCGCGGATGCGGTCATGGGCGTCTCCCTGGTGCGGGCCCGGATGCGACGGGGTTAGCGCAACCGCCCGGGCCGTTCAACGTCCATGCCGCCGCGGCGCGGCCTATTGCGGCGGAACCTTGGTCATCCGCAGATAGGGCAGCACCCGGGTAAAGCCGCCGAAGGCTGCGGTCGCCTCGTCATCCGACACGGCGGCCGTCACGATGACATCCTCGCCCGGCTGCCAGCCCGCGGGGGTCGCGAGCTTGTGGCGCGCCGTCAGGCGGATCGAATCGAGCGCGCGCAGGATTTCGTGGAAATTGCGGCCCGTCGTCATCGGATAGGTCAGCATGAGCTTCACCCGCTTGTCCGGCCCGATGACGAACACCGACCGCACGGTCGCGTTGTCCGCGGGGGTGCGCCCCTCGGACGTGCCCGTCGTCTCGGCGGGCAGCATGTCGTAGAGCTTTGCCACCGTCAGCTCGGGATCCCCGATCAGGGGGTAGTGCACGGCATTGCCCGTCGCCGCCTCGATATCCGCCTTCCAGCGCTGGTGGCTTTCCACCGGATCGACCGAGATGCCGATGATCTTTGCCCCGCGCGCCGCGAACGCGTCGGCCAGACCGGCCATGTAGCCAAGCTCGGTCGTGCAGACCGGGGTGAAATCCTTCGGGTGGCTGAAGAGCACGGCATATCCGTCGCCGATCCAGTCATGGAACCGGATTTCGCCCGCGGTGCTCTGGGCCGTGAAATCGGGGGCGATGTCGTTGATGCGCAGGCTCATGGCAGTCCTCCCTCGGGCGCGTCGCGGCATCACCTGATACGCCCTATGGCCGGTCGCGGACAAGGGACCGGCACGCCATGTGGGGCGTTGACAATCGACACCCGCGACCTTACCAAACCGCCACCTGAACGACGACACCTGCCCAGGTGGCGGAATTGGTAGACGCACTAGCTTCAGGTGCTAGCGCCGCGAGGCGTGGGGGTTCGAGTCCCTTCCTGGGCACCACCTCTCTCACACCGCAGGGAGAGCGGATTGACCATCACCCTTCACAGGGGCGACCTGGCCGAGGGGATCGACCTCGGACCTGTCGTCGCCATCGACACGGAGACCATGGGGCTGATCCCCGGGCGCGACCGGCTCTGCGTGGTGCAGCTGTCATCGGGGGACGGGTCGGCCCATGTGGTGCAGGTGGCCCGGGGGCAGACGGCCGCGCCGCGGCTGACGGCGATGCTGGCCAACCCCGCGCAGCTCAAGCTGTTCCACTACGGACGCTTCGACATCGCGATGCTGGAAAGCGCGTTTGGCGTGCGCACGGCGCCGGTCTACTGCACCAAGATCGCCTCGAAGCTCGTGCGCACGTTCACCGACCGGCACGGGCTGAAGAACCTGACCCAGGAGCTGATCGGGGTGGACCTGTCCAAGGTCCAGCAGTCCAGCGACTGGGGGGCGGAGGGGCTGACCCCCGCGCAGCTCGAATACGCGGCGTCGGACGTGCTCTATCTCCACCGCCTGAAGGTCGAGCTTGACCGGATGCTGGCGCGCGAGGGGCGCACGGCGCTGGCCCAGGCCTGTTTCGACTTTCTGCCCGCGCGGGCGGCGCTTGACCTTGCGGGCTGGCCCGAAATCGACATCTTTACCCACTGAGATGCTGAACCGACCCGAACCCGACCCCGAGACCCTGCGCGACACCGGCCGCCGCGTGCTGGCGCTGGAGGGCGAGGCGCTGCTCGGTTTCTCGCGCAGCCTCGATGACGGGTTTGCCGATGCGGTGCGCCTGATCCTCGGCGTCACCGGCCGGGTGATCGTGAGCGGCATGGGCAAATCGGGCCATGTGGCACGCAAGGTCGCGGCGACCTTCGCGTCCACCGGCACGCCCGCGCAGTTCGTCCATCCGGCCGAGGCGTCCCATGGCGATCTCGGCATGGTCACGGCGGCCGATGTGCTGCTGCTGATTTCCAATTCCGGCGAGACGACCGAGCTTGCGGACCTGATCGCCCATGCCAAGCGCTTTGCGATCCCGCTGATCGGCATCGCTTCGCGCCCGGGCTCGACGCTCGTGCGGGCGTCGGACGTGGCGATCCTGCTGCCCCAGGCGCCCGAGGCATGCCCCAACGGCCTCGCCCCGACCACCTCGACCACGCTCGCACTTGCGCTCGGCGATGCGCTTGCGGTCGCGCTGATGGAGACGCGGGGGTTCCGGCCCGAGCATTTCGCCATGTTCCATCCGGGCGGGAAGCTTGGCGCGCGGCTGATCCGGGTCGGCGACCTGATGCACCGGGGCGACAGCGTCCCGCTGGTGTCGCCTGACACCCCGATGACCGACGTTCTGGTCACCATGACGCGCAAGGGGTTCGGGACCGTCGGGGTGGTCGATGACGGCGAATTCCTCGGGATCGTCACCGATGGCGACCTTCGCCGGCACATGGAGGGGCTCCTGTCGCGCACCGCGGGTGCGGTGATGACCCCGAACCCCACGACCATCACCCCCGAGGCGCTGGCGGGCGAGGCGCTGGGGCTGATGAACGCGCGCAAGATCACGACGCTGTTCGCGCTGCGCGACGGCGCCCCGGTCGGCATCCTGCACGTCCACGACTGTCTGCGCGCGGGCGTCGCCTGACGGGCGCGCCATGGCACGGGTCAGCCGCTACACCCGTTGGGTCCGGGTCCTGCGCATCGGGCTTCCCCTGCTGGCGCTCGTGCTGATGAGCACGGTGTTCCTGGTCCAGCGTGACGATTTCGCGGGGGGCTTCCGGTTCTCGGCGGCGGATTATGCCGCGCTTCAGGGCGGGCTTCGGCTCGTCAACCCCACCGTCTCGGGGGCGACCGATGCGGGCGAGCCGTTCGTCGCCACCGCGGAATGGGCGCTGCCCGACGGGCCGAACCCGACGGAGATTGCGCTGCACGGCCTGACCGCGACGCTGACCCAGGGGGACGGGCGCAGGGTGGACCTGACGGCGGCGGAGGGCACGCTGCGACCGCGCGACCAGCGGGTGCGCCTGACCGGCGCCGTGCGGGTGACCACGTCCGACGGCTATGTCGCCGAAACCGAGGCGGCGGATGCGGATCTGAAGGCGCGCACGCTGAGCACCGACGGGCCGGTGGTCGCGTCCGGCCCCATGGGGCGGATCGAGGCGGGGCGGATGCGGATCCTGCCCCCCGACGCGGGGGCGGACGGCATGCCCGAAACCGTTTGGTTCGAGAATCGCGTTCGGGTAGTGTACCTGCCGACCGGACAGGTCGGGGACTAGGGGGCAGGGATGGGGATGGGACGCGCAATGGCGGTGGCTGCCATGCTCTGGGTCGCCGCAGGGGGCGCTGGCACGGCCCAGGAAGCGGGCTCGCCTTTCGGCTCGTTCAAGCACGATTCGACCCAGCCGATCGAGATCACCTCCGACAGCCTCTCGGTCAACCAGGCCGAGCAGGTCGCCACATTCAGCGGCGCCGTCGTGGCCGGGCAGGGCACCCTGCGCCTGACGGCAACCGAGATGCGGATCTTCTATGACGGGGATCCTGCCGCAACGCCGGGTGGCGCCGCGACCCCCGATGAGGGAAACCCCCAGACCGGAAATCCCCAGACTGGCAGCATCCGCCTGATGCGCGCCACGGGCAACGTGATCCTGACCAACGGGGCAGAAGCAGCCCAGGGCGATTGGGCGGAATACGACGTGTCCAAGGGCGTGATCACCATGGGCGGCGCGGTCATCCTGACCCAGGGCGCGAATGCGATCAGCGGGACCAGCCTCTGGATCGACCTCAATGCCGGGGTCGGCGAGATCAAGGGGCGCGTGCGCACCATCTTCCAGCCCGCGGCGACCGGCGAGTCGAACTAGGCGCGATGGACGGCGAGAGCCCCCCGCCGCGTGCAGCCGGTCCCGGGCCCGGTCCGGCCGGCGGGCTGCGGGCGCGCGGGATCGGCAAATCCTACCGCCGCCGGCCGGTCCTGCGCGACGTATCGCTCGACCTCAACCGCGGCGAGGTCGTGGGCCTGCTTGGTCCCAACGGCGCGGGCAAGACGACCTGCTTTTACGCCATCACCGGCCTGGTGATGCCCGAGGCGGGGACGATCACCCTCGACGGCCAGGACGTGACCGTCCTGCCGATGTACCGTCGCGCGCGGCTCGGCCTGGGATATCTGCCGCAGGAGGCGTCGATCTTCCGCGGCCTGACGGTCGAGGAGAATGTCCGCGCCGTGCTCGAGCTCGGCCAGCACGGGCATGACCAGATCGAGGCCCGGCTCGAGGAGCTTCTGGGCGAATTCGCCATCTCGCACCTGCGCCGGACCCCTGCCCTGGCCCTGTCGGGTGGCGAGCGGCGCCGGGTCGAGATCGCACGCTGCCTTGCGGGGGACCCGGCCTATGTGCTGCTCGACGAACCCTTCGCCGGGGTCGATCCGATCGCGGTCGGCGACATCCGCGATCTCGTCTCGCATCTCAAGGACCGGGGCATCGGGGTCCTGATCACCGACCACAATGTCCGCGAGACGCTCGGCATCATCGACCGGGCCTACATCCTGCACGACGGCACGATGCTGATGAGCGGCACGCCGGTCGAGGTGGTGGAGAACGCGGCCGTCCGGCGGGTCTATCTGGGCGAGGGTTTCCGGTTCTAGGCGGGAGGGGACACGTGACGGCCATGGGCCAGGGAGGGGGCACGCGAACGGGGCCGAGGCTCGGCCCCCGTCTCGAGCTGCGCCAGACCACGCAGCTCGTGATGACGCCGCAACTGCAGCTGGCGATCCGGCTGCTCCAGATGTCCAACCTCGACCTCGCCGCGTTTCTCGCCGACGAGCTGGAGCGCAATCCCCTGCTCGATCTCGTCCCGCCCGAGCCCCCCCCCGCATCCAGCACCGCGCCCCTGCCGCCGGGGGACGAGACCGCGGACCTGACAGGCGAGGTCCCGCCCGAGGGGCGCGAGGCCCCGTCCGATCCCCCGCCCCCGCCCGATGCCGGGGGATGGACCCCCGCGACCGGTCCGGGCGGGGGCGAGGTGCCGGAGCTGTCGGAAACGCTCGCCTGCGAACGCACCCTGCGCGATCATGTGCTCGAGCAGCTCGGGCTGATGCACGCGACCCGCGCCACATGCGCGCTCGCGCGCCTCATGGTGGACGAGCTTGACGAGGCGGGGTATCTCGCGACCCCGCTGACCGACATCGCCGCGCGCCACGGCGCCACGACGGCCGAGGCGCAGGCGGCGCTGTCGCTCCTCCAGGGCTGCGATCCCACGGGGGTGGGGGCGCGCGATCTGGCGGAAGGCCTCGCGCTCCAGCTGGCCGAGCGCGACCGGCTCGACCCCGCGATGGAGGCTGTGCTCGCCCATCTCCCGCTGCTCGCCTCCGGGCGGTTCGACGCGCTGATGGACCTTGCGGGCGTGGGACGCGAGGACATGGCGGGGATCGTGGCCGAGATCCGCGCGCTCGACCCCCGCCCGGGGCTCGCCTTCGGCAGCCACCTCGCCCAGGCGGTATCGCCCGATGTGCTCGTGCGCCGCGCCGAGGACGGGGGGTGGCTCGTGGAACTGAACACCGACACGCTGCCCCGGGTGCTGGTGGACACGGCGTACGGCGCACGGGTGACGGCGGGCGGGGGAGAGGCACGGGCGTTCATCGCCGAATGCCGGATGAACGCGAGCTGGCTGGTCAAGACACTGGACCAGCGCGCGCGCACGATCCTGCGGGTCGCGACCGAGATCGTGAAGCGCCAGGCGGGCTTTTTTGACCGCGGCGTCGCGGGGCTGACCCCGCTGACCCTGCGCGAGGTGGCCGAGACCCTGGCGCTGCACGAAAGCACGATCAGCCGGGTGACGGCGGGCAAGTATCTCGCCTGCGACCGCGGGGTGGTGGAGCTGAAGTTCTTCTTCGGTGCGGGGCTTGCCGCGACCGATGGCGGCGCGGCGCTGAGCGCCACCGCGATCCGCGACCGCATCCGCCGGCTGATCGAGGCAGAGTCCCATGACCAGGTCCTGTCCGACGACACGCTCGTCGAGATCCTCCAGCGCGACGGCATCGATATTGCGCGCCGGACCGTTGCGAAATATCGTGACGCGATGAACATACCTTCGTCGGTTCATCGGAGGCGGCACAAGGCCGGGCTCCGGATGCGGTAGCGGGGCGCCGAGCGGGGCTCGCCCGGGGCGCGACCGCCACCCTCGATTGACACCCCCGAGCCCTCCCCTTAGGTTCCGGCGCTGCCTGTGCGGTTCTGCCCGGAGCGGTCCAAAGACCGGTCCGGCGCGTGTCAACGGCCACGGCTACGGCCACGGGAGACATCATGCGCATCCAGGTCAGCGGAAAGCAGATCGACATCGGCGACGCCCTGCGCAGCCATGTCGTGGAGGCGCTCGGCCTCGCCGTCGGCAAATATGCCGATCGTCCGGTCGAGGCGGTCGTCACCTTTTCGCGCGACCGGCACGAGTTCGTTTGCGACGCCTCCGTGCACCTTTCCACCGGCCTGACGTCCCAGGCACGCAGCAGGGCGGCCGAGATCTATGCCGCCTTTGACGGCTGCACCGAGCGGATGGAAAAGCAGCTCCGCCGCTACAAGCGCCGGCTGAAGAACCACCATTCCACCCGGTCCGACCCGGTCGCCGCCTATGATGCGCCCTATAGCGTGCTGTCGGGCGGCGTGACCGACGAAGAGGAGCCCGAGACGCTCCAGCCGATCATCGTGGCCGAGATGACGACGCCGATCCGCGAGCTCTCGGTCGGCGAGGCGGTGATGCAGATGGAGCTTGCCGCCTCGCCTCTGCTCGTCTTTCGCAACGAGGCCCATGGCGGCGTGAACGTGGTCTATCGGCGCGAGGACGGAAACATCGGCTGGATCGACCCGCGCAACCTACCCACCGCACCGCGCTGAGCCCGCGCCCGACCCCGAGGAGGCTCGCGATGGAGCTTACAGACCTGATCACGCCGGAAGCGGTGCTGGGCAACCTGAAATCGCCCAGCAAGAAGCGCCTTCTCCAGGACATGGGAACGGCCGCGGCAACGCTGTACGGCCTGCGCGAACCGGCGGTCTTGACCGCGCTTCAGGACCGCGAGCACCTGGGGCCGACGGGCATGGGCCGGGGCGTCGCGATCCCCCATGCCCGCATTGGGGCATTGACCCGGGTCGTGGGGTATTTCGCCCGGCTCGGCAAGCCCGTGGATTACGACTCGGTCGATGCCCAGCCGGTCGATCTGGTGTTCATGCTGCTGGCCCCCGAGACCGCCGGGGCCGACCATCTGAAGGCGCTGGCCAGGGTCAGCCGGGTGCTGCGCGAGCCGTCGATCTGCGAGAAGCTGCGCTCGACCGAGGATCCGTCGGCGCTCTTCGCCATCCTGACCGAACCGGCCGCCTCGCAGGCGGCCTGATCGGCCCTGACCTCGCCGCGTCTACTGGGCGGCGCGGCGCAGGGAGAGGATGTCGCGCAGAAAGCCCGCGAATTCCTCCGACAGATCGGGGCGCGACAGGGCAAAGGCGACGGTGGCCTGCAGAAACCCGGCCTTGGACCCGCAATCGTAGCGCTGGCCACGAAACCGGAACCCGTGGACTGCGCCGCCCTTCTCGATCTCGGTCGCGATGGCGTCGGTCAGCTGGATCTCGCCCCCCGCCCCGCCCTTGAGGTTGTTGAGGTGGCCCATGATCGACGGCGCCAGGATGTAGCGGCCGATCACCGCGAGGCGCGACGGCGCGTCGGCCAGAGCAGGTTTCTCCACCATGCCGCGCGCCCGTACCAGGGCACCGTTGTCCTCGGCCACGTCGAGGATCCCGTAGCTCGACACCCGGTCGGCCGACACCTCCATCGCCGCGACCATGCTGCCGCCCGTGTCGCGGTAGGCATCGACCATCTGCGCGAGGCAGCCGCGATCGGACGAGATGACGTCATCGGGCAACAGCACCGCGAAGGGCTCGTCCCCCACCAGCTGGCGTGCGCACCAGACCGCATGGCCGAGCCCCAGCGCTTCCTTCTGGCGGACATAGGCGATCGCGCCGCTTTCCATGTCCGTCTCGCGCAGCACGGCGAGAAGTTTCGCGTTCTTTTTCTTTTTCAGCGCCTTTTCCAGCTCGGGCGCGCTGTCGAAGTAGTTTTCGAGCGCACTCTTGCCGCGCGCCGTGACGAAGATGAACTCCTTGATGCCCGCCGCGCGGGCTTCGTCGATCGCGTACTGGATCAGCGGGCGATCGACGAGGGTCAGGATCTCCTTGGGAATGGATTTCGTGGCCGGCAGGAACCGGGTCCCCAGACCCGCGACCGGGAATACCGCCTTTGTCACCTTGCGGCGCATGAATGCTTCTCCTCTTGCACGGCCGGGGGTCCACCCACCCGGTCCAGACCCTGCCGCGCGCCACGGTTACGCCACACCCGGACTGCTTCTCACGGGGTCGTTACACCAAAGTGAACACCTCTCCAAAGCGCAAAAGCGCCATTATGTCGCAGCCCGAGACACTTTCACGCAAGAGTATCGGATCGGATGCACGCGACGCGCGCAGTGCGCTAGATCACCTGCTGTGCGGCGAGAAGGGCTTCGATCCGACCAACGTCCACGGGGTTGTTCAGTTCCCAGAACTGTGCCCCGCGCGACTCGACCGCAACACAGGCGACGCGGTGGCCCTGCTCGAGAAACCGAAGCTGCTCGAGCCCCTCGAGCGTCTCAAGCGGCCCGACCGGCCAGGACGGATAGGCCGCGAGGATCGCGGGGCGATAGGCGTAGACACCGACATGGTGAAACACGGGGATCGTGTCGCCATCGTCGAACGGACGGCCGGTATAGGGGATCACTTCCTTGGAAAAGTAGAGCGCATGGCCCCGCGCATCGAACACCGCCGTCGTGCCCCCGACCCGTCCGGCGCGGCGATCCTCCTGAAACCCCTCCAGCGCTGCGCGATCGCATCGCAGGACCGGCGTGGCCACATCGACCCCGCCATCCGCCATGGCCGCGACCAGGGCCTCGACGAACCAGGGCGGGGTCAGGGGCGCATCGCCCTGCAGGTTGATCACCACGTCGCAATCGCCGAGCGCGCCCAGCGCCTCGGCGCAGCGTTCGGTGCCGTTCTGGGCCTCGGGCGCCGTCATCACCACCTCGGCCCCGATCCGCGCGCCTTCGGCGGCAATCCGGTCGTCATCGGTCGCGATCACGACCCGGGCGATGCCCCGGACGGCGCAGGCCGCCTCCCAGCTTCGCTGCACGAGGCTCTTGGCCACCCCCGTCGCGCCGACCAGGGGCACCAGGGGCTTTCCGGGATACCGGGTGGAGGCGTAGCGCGCCGGGATCACGATCATGGCACGCACGGCCTCAGGCTCCCTTGAGGTCGACATCGGGGGCGACCGCGATGAAGTCGGGGTTCAGGAACCCCGGCTTGGCGTAGACGAGCGGCGTGGTCCCGTCCGCCTGCATCACCCGGCCGCCCGCCGCGGTCAGGACCGCATGCCCCGCCGCCGTGTCCCATTCCATGGTGGGGCCAAGCCGGGGGTAGAGATCAGCCTCGCCCGCGGCAACAAGGCAGAACTTGAGCGAAGACCCGGCAGAGACCACCTCGGCGCCGGGGTAACGCGCCAGGTAGGCGTCGGTTGCGGCGTTGCGGTGGGATTTCGTCGCGACGATCCGGATGGGGCCGGGTCCGCGCGCCGCGCGCAGGGGCGTCAGTCCGCCCAGCTTGCCGGTGCCGAAGGGGGCATGCTCCTCGACCGCGGCCCCGTCCTCGTCGGTCCAGAACAGCCGCGCGCGGGCGGGTGCGTACACGACGCCGCGGGTCGGCACGCCACCCTCGATCAGGGCGATGTTCACGGTGAAATCGCCGCGGCGCTGGACGAATTCCTTGGTGCCGTCGAGCGGATCGATCAGGAAGAAGCGGGGGGCGTCGAGCGCCGCATGGGTCGCCGCATCTTCCTCGGTCACCAGGGGAATGCCGGGAAACGCCGCGCGCAGCCCCCGGCAGATGATCCGGTCCGCCGCCTCGTCCGCGGCCGTCACGGGGCTCTGGTCGGCCTTGAACCGCACGCCGTGGTCGGCGGCCTGGTAGACCTCCATGATGGCGTTGCCCGCCTCGAGCGCCAGGCGGCGGCTGATCTCGCAGACCTGATCGTAGCGCATGGGACCCTCCGCCCGCCTCTCTTACGGCCTGTGCCCCCGGCTTCTCAAGGGGCGGCGTTTGGCTTAGGGTCAGGGTCACATCGGCGTGTGGGGATGGGCATGGTTCGCGCGATCGTAACTTGGGGCGCCATCGCCCCTCAGCCTGCTCCTGATCGGGGCAAGCCTTGCATGGCTCTGGGCAGAGCAGGGCTAGTCCGCCTGGGCACCGCAGGGCAGCGCCGCGGAGCAGGAATACCACGCCTTCACCCGCGGGCCGATCGGGCTCGAGACGTTTCCGCTGAAATATGCCGCGGTGATCGGCACGGTTTCGGGCGCCGCGTTCCGGCCCGACCCCGCCGATACGCGCAGCGTGTGGGAGATCTACGGCTTTCTTGCCAATCCGCGCAGCACCGGGGCGCCCCTGTGCGCGGCCAATGCGGCGGACGAGCTGCCCTACGGCTTCAACGTCACCAACTACCTGCCCGAGCGCGCGGCCCAGACCCCGGTCACGTTCGCGGGCCTGACCTGCGCGTCCTGCCATTCGGGGCGGATCCGCAAGGGCGACGGGACGCTCGGCCCGATCATCGACGGGATGGGCAACCCGGAGCTTGACGTGATCGCGTTCTCCGAAGCCGTGCGGGGCGCGATCCTCGACCCGAGCCTCACGGCGGAGCGGATCCTCGACGCCTACGCTGCCCAGTGCGCCGACGATGCGCCCGGCCTGGTGGGCGGGCTGATCGAGCGGGTGCTGATCGCGGGCTGGCTCGACGGATTCCGGGCGGCGGTGGCCGACGGTGTCGGGCGCTACGACCTTCCGGTGCCGCCCGCGGCGCTCAAGACCGCCGAGGGCGTGGCGGCGGGGCCGGGGCGCACCCGCCCGTTCCGGTCCGTCGTGCGCACGACGCTAGAGCTGCCGGGGATCGAGAACTATGCATTCTCCAAGATCCCGGCGGTGTTCGAGCAGCGCACGGACCTGCGCCCGCGCTCGCAGTTCGACGGGTCGATCGCGGATCCGGTCGTGCGCAGCTTCATCGCGGCCTATGCCTCCGGGGCGACGCCGCTTGCGCTGTCAAAGCCCGAGGTGGCGCACACGGTCCGCGCGGCAGCCGCCTATACCGAGACGCTGGGGATCGCCACGCCCCTGCCGCGGTTCGTGGACACCTTTCCCGACGCTGCCCCTGCGCCCGACGCGGTTACCGCGGGGTTCGACGCGTACCGGTCGGCCTGCGGGACCTGCCATGGCCACCGCGATCCTGCCACCGGGGCCTGGGTGGCCGAGGGCGCGCAGCTTCACCGTTTCCTGCCGGTGGACGAGATCGGGACGGACCCTGAACGGGTGCGGTTCCCCCACGGCCCGCTTCTTCCGCTGTCGCTCTGGACCGCCCTGCCGGGCTGGGGCACGGAGCTTGCGGCGCAGCAGGCCCGGCTGGAGGGGGCAAAAACGGCGGCGCTGGCCGCCAATCGCCCGGCCGAGGCGTGGCTCTGGCAGGCGCAGGCCGACCGGCTCGCCCGAAGCGCGCGGCAGTTCCGGCTGGGCCACCCGCTCGCGTTCCCCGAATGCACTGGGGCCACCTGCGCCTGCGCGGCCGAGCAGGGCGCGCCAGGCCGCGAGACCTGCACGCTGACGGCCGAGCTTGCCTATTTCACCAATCCAATCCCCTCGGTCTGGCTGCGCGCGCCCTATCTGCACAACGGCGCGGTTCCCACCCTGCGCCAGCTCCTGAACCTCGATGACCGGCCCGCCCGGTTCTGCCGCGGCGCGAACCCGTACGATCCCGTGGGGATCGGCTATACCGCCCCGGCACCCGGGTTGACGGGGTGCCCGGCCGCGATGCCGTTCGTGTTCGACACCGCCGCGCGGGGCAATTCCAATGCCGGGCACGACTATCCCTTTACCCGCGACGAGATCATGGCGGACCCCGGCAAGGCGGCGCAGGCCGAGGCGATCCTCGCCTATCTGAAGTCGTTCTGAGATGGACCGCCGCCCGACCGCCGCCGAGATCGCCCTGCCCCTCGCGGCTTTCGCCGTCCTCTTCGCCGCGGTCGTCCTCGGCGGGCCGGTCGCGTCCGACCCGGTGATGTTCCGCACCCATGCCACCGCCTGGGCCGCGTCGATCCTCGTGCTGCCCGCGCTCTGGCTCTTTCTGCGCGATGCGGGCCTGCGGCCGCTGACGCAGGTCTGGCGGGTCTGGTGGACCGCGGGCTGGGCGATGATCGCGGTGCATCTGTTCTGGGGTCTGGGGCGGATGCATGACTGGGATGCGGGCTCGGTCTTCGAGCGCCAGGGGATCCTGATCGCGGCCCCGATCTTCGTGCTCGAGGCGGTGTGGCTCGTTGACGTGATCCTCGCCTGGACCCGGCGCGACTGGGCGGTCGCGAGCCGAAGCTATCTCGCCTGGCAATGGCTTGCCTGGTGGGTTGCAATGCTCAACTTCCTCGTCTCGCTCGCGGTCTTTCAGAACGATCCCATGAGCACCTATCTCGGCGCGCTGCTGGTCGCAGCCCTGGCCACGGCGCTGCTGGCCCGCCTGGCAGGGGGGGTGCGGGCATGAACCGGGTGATCGCCCCGGCGGCGCTGATCCTCCTGATCCTCGCCGCCGGGCTCGCCGTGACGGTGTTCACCAGCCTTCAGGCGCGCGACCCCGCCCATGCCCGCGCGATCGCCTCGATCTGGCCGATGCTGGTCCTGGGCGGGGCGGCGACCGCGATCTATCTCGCCCGCGCGCCAGAGCTCGAACGCTCCGGCTGGCTCGGCTGGTGGGCCGCCGGGTGGCTTGCCTATGTCGTCCATCTGGGGTTCGGGTTCATGGGGATTTACGGCGGCAGCCTCGACGCGGCCCTGGCCGGACAGGGGGCGCTGACGGTGTCGGTCAACCTCGCGCTCCTCGTCCTCTGGACCGCCAGCGTGGCGGCAGGCTTCGTGCCCGACGAGCCGTGGTGGGAACGGGCGCTGCACGCGGGGGCGACCCTCGCCTTTGCCGTGGCGGCCCTGCCGTCGAGCCTGGTCTTTGCCGACCATCCCGTGTCACGCCTGATCGGCGCGGGACTGGCCGCGGCCTGGGTCGGGGTGATCTATCGGCGCCTCACCAGTCGGAGGCGGTCTTTCCCTTGAACGTCTCGGCGAGAAAATCGATGAACGCGCGCAGTTTGGGCTGCGGGAACCGCCCCGGCGGATAGATCGCATAGATGCCGAGCGTATGGGGCGCGAGGTCCGGAAGGATGCGCAGCAGCCCGTCCATCCCCCCCGGGCCGCGCAGAAAGAAGCTGGGAACGGCCGCGATCCCGATCCCGGCCCGGGCGGCGGCCAGCAATGCCTCGCCATTGTTCGCCGAAAGCCGCCCCCCCGCCCGGATGTCGCGTTCTTCCCCGGTCGGCGTGCGGAGCCGCCAGAAATTCCCCGTCGAAAGGTAGGAATAATGCAGGAGAGAATGGCGCGCGAGATCCTCGATCGTGCGCGGGACCCCGTGCTCGGCGAGGTAGGCCTCGCTCGCGACCATCACGGAATCCGCCTCGGCCAGCTTTCGGGCCCGGAGGCTGCTGTCCGGCAGGGTGCCGATGCGAATGGCGACATCGAACCCCTCTGCCACCAGTTCGACATAACGGTCGTCCAGGACCATGTGGATCGAGACGTCCGGGTAGATCTTCAGGAACTCCGCCACCACCGGGGCCGCGTGCTGGATGCCGAAGCTCACCGGGGCCGACACGCGCAGTTCGCCCCGCGGTGCCGCCTGCATGGACGACACCATCGCATCCGCCTCGGACGCATCGGCCAGGACCCGGGCCGCGCGGTCGTAATAGGCGAGGCCGATTTCCGTCGGGCTCACGCGCCGGGTCGTCCGGTTCAAGAGCCGTACGCCCAGGCGCTGTTCCAGCGCCGAGACATGCTTGGACACCGCGGATTTGGACAGACCGAGCTTCTTGGCCGCCTCGGTGAACCCGCCCTGGTCCACGACGCGCAGAAACGCCTCCATCTCGGTCAGCCGGTCCATGCCGCCCCCCAGCGCCGTTTCCGTATGGGCGACTATATGGCAATCGGGGGGGGAATCGTCAAACCGAGCAGCGGGCGAGCTGGGCACGGTAGCGCGCGGCCTGATCGCGCACCTGCGCCGCGGCCGATTGCAGCCCAGCCTTGGATTGCCAAGACCCGCGGGCATACCCCGCATGGCCTTCGTGATAGGCGAGGTATTGGCGGTACGCATCCGATCCCGGGACCCGGTTCACCCGGCGGGTGCGGTTGGTGTACCAGCCCACGAAATCGACCGAGTCCGCGAAATCCTCGCGGTCGGCCCAGCCGTTCCCCGTCTCGCGCCGGTACCAGTCCCAGGTGCCGTCGATGGCCTGGCTGAACCCGTAGGCCGACGATTGCCGCCCCGACGGGATGAAGCCGAGCGTGTAGACCCGCGGCGTCTGCGCATCGGCGCGAAAGCTCGATTCGCGCCAGATGATCGCGTAGATCACCTCGGGCGGTGTCCCCCAGCGCCGCGCGGCCTCGACCGTCGCCTCATGCCAGGACGGGCGTTCGCGGGCGATCACGCAGGCGTTTTCGGTGGTCGACAAGGGACCGCTGTCGCGGGACGAGGTGCACGATCCCACGAGCAAGACGACGATGATCTGGATGACGCGCCGGATGCCCGGTCTCGTTGACTGCCGCCTCATATCGGGATTCTAGCGCAAAATCGCCCGTCAGAGAAGCAGGGCCAGCACAACTGGGATCGCCGGGACCGAGATGAGGGTCGAGACGACCACGAGCCCGGCGACCGCCTGCGGCTCTGCGTCGTAGCGGGTGGCGAGAAGATACGACGTCACCGCGACCGGCATCACCAACTGGAGCACGAACGCCCCGGCCGCCGGTCCCTGCCCGAGCCCCATGGCACGGACAATTCCGAACCCCACCGCCAGGCCGATGGCCAGCTTGAGCACCGACAGCAGGATCGCCACCCCCACATCCCTGGGCGTCAGGCGCGCCAGCGCAACGCCGAGCGTGATCAGCATGAGCGGAATCGCCATCTGCCCGGTCAGCGCCATCGCGTTCATCACCCAGACCGGCGGTTGCACCTGCCAGACCATCGCGCCAAGGCCGAGGGCCGCGCCATAGACGACCGGCTGGCGCAGCATCTCGCGCGAGCCCTCGCCCGACACCATCCAGACGCCGAGGGTGAAGTTGATGACCGCCATCACCGCGAACACCACGAGCGCGTAGGCGAGCCCCTCGTCCCCATAGGCGAAGAACGCGATGGGCAGCCCGAGATTGCCGGTGTTCCCGAAAATCAGCGGCGACAGCAGCGCCCGCAGATTCACCCCCAGCAGCACGCAAAGCGCGAGGCTGAGCACGCCGACCGCAAAATATCCGATCACCGAGGCAAGGGCCAGGTCGCCGAGCGCCGCGGGGTCCACCTCGGCCCGCGCGAGCGACACGAAGAGCAGGCACGGCATGCCGAGCTGCATCGCGAGCCGCGTGACGAAGGCGAGATCATAGGCAAGCCGCGCGCGCACCCAGACCCAGCCGATCGCGGCCAACACGAACACGGGCGCGACGATCGTCATCACACGCAGGACAATTTCCATCAGGCCTCCCCGACCGTCGCTTGCCCGAGGGCCCGGATTGGGAGTATCCTGACCCATGGGCTGCGGCAAGCTGCGGGGCCCGGGCGTCGGTTAACGTTGAACGGTACAGTTTCGGGACTAGTTGAAGCGCATGTTGAGGGCAGCCGCAAAGTTTTCCATCGGGCAGGTGGTCCGCCACCGCTTCCACCCCTTCCGGGGGGTCATCTTTGACGTGGATCCGGTCTTTGACAACACCGAGGAGTGGTGGCTGTCGATCCCGGAGGCGCATCGTCCGTCCCGCGACCAGCCGTTCTACCACCTGCTGGCCGAGAACGAGACGAGCTACTACGTGGCCTATGTCTCCGAACAGAACCTCGTCATCGATGACAGCGGGGAGCCCGTGGAGCATCCGGAGGTCGCGGCGATGTTCGGCGCACTGAAGGGCAACCGCTACGCGGTGGAGATGCCGCGGCATTAGTATCCCAGTGCGCACCCGTCCTTGCGCGGGTCCGATGCCCCCAGAAGCACCCCCCTGTCGCGGTCGATCAGGATGGCCTGCGCGCCGCCCAGGGGTGTGTCGGGCGTGCCGACCCGGTGGCCGATGCGGGTGAGGTCGGCGCGCACGCCCTCGGCATAGCCGCGCTCCAGCCCCAGGGTGCCCGCGTCGGGAAAGCTGCGGGGGCCGTCGATCGCGGCCTGCGGGTGCATGCCGAAATCCGCGATGTTGCCCAGGACGCGGACATGGCCCGCGGGCTGGTAGGCACCCCCCATGACGCCGTAGGGCATCACCACCTCGCCGTCCCGCATTAGCATCGCGGGGATGATGGTGTGCAGGGGCCGCTTGCCGCCCGCCGCCTCGTTCGGATGCCCCTCGGCCAGGGTGAAGCCCGCGCCGCGATTCTGGAAGTTGATCCCGAACGTCTCCGAGGCAAGGCCCGCACCGAAGCTGTGGTAGATCGAATAGATCAGCGACACCACCATCCGGTCGCGGTCCACCACGGTCAGGTAGATAGTGTCGCGGTGGATTGCCTCGGTCAGCGGCGCGGGGTCCGCGATCACGCGTTGGGGATCGATCAGGCGGGCAAGGCTCGTCGCCGTCTCCTCCGACAGCAGATGGTTCAGCGCGACGGCGACACGGCTGGGGTCGGCGATGATGCGGTTGCGCGCGTCATAGGCAAGCTTCGCTGCCTCGGCCTCCAGATGCGCGCGGGCGGCGCCGAACGGGGCGAGCGAGGCCATGTCGAACTGCGCGAGGATCCGGGCCATCAGGATCGCTGTCGCACCCTGACCGTTGGGCGGAAGCTCGACGAGATCATGGCCGCGGTAGGGGCCGCTGATCGGCTCGACATAGTCGCAGGCGGTCGCGGCGAAATCCTCGGCCGTGTGGGTGCCGCCGAGCGCGCGCAGCGAGGCGACCATGTCCTCGGCCACCTCGCCCTCGTAGAACCCTGCCCGGCCCTGGGCGGCGATGCGGCGCAGCACCTCCGCCTGGCCGGGGGCACGGAACATCGTGCCGGGCGCGGGCACGCCACCCCCGGTCAGGAACAGCGCGCGGGCCCGGCCCTGCAGGTGCGCCTCCGCCTCGGCCCAGTCGCGGGCGACCCGGGGGGCGACGGGCACCCCCTCCTCGGCATAGCGGATCGCCGGGGCGAGCACGGCATCGAGGCCGAGCCGCCCGTGGTCCGCCGACAGGCGGCAGAACCCGTCGATGGCGCCGGGAATCGTGACCGCCTCGACGGCGTAATCCGGCATCCGGGTCAGCCCGCGGGCGCGCAGCGCCGCCGCGTCCAGCCCCGCGGGTGCGCGACCCGAGGCGTTCAGGCCGATGACCGGCCGACCCGGCCCGGGCTGCACCAGCGCGAAGGCATCGCCCCCGATCCCGGTCATCTGCGGCTCGCAGATGCCGAGCAGCACCGCGGCTCCGATGGCCGCGTCGACCGCGTTCCCCCCCGCCTCCAGCAGGTCCACCGCAACCTTGGCCGCAAGCGGGTGCGAGGTGGCGCACATGCCGTTGGCCGCGATGACGGTCGATCGGCCGGGCAGGTGGAAATCGCGTGCGGTCATCTCGGGTCCCTCGTTTTCCCAGCCCTAGCGTGTTTCGCCGGGCCCGCAAAGCCCCGGGCCCCGCCTCTTGCAACCATTCGGGCAGAGCGCCATTGTGATGGGTATGACGGTGGTGGACGGAACGGCTTTCGGCCCAGACCGGGGGATCCCCGAGCTGGTGACGTTCCAGCGCGCCGAACTCAACGTGATCCTCCAGCTCTATGGCCGCATGGTCGCCGCGGGGCAGTGGAAGGATTACGGGCTGTCGCACCTGCGCGACCGGGCGGTGTTCTGCGTGTTCCGCCGCCATGCCGAACACCCGCTCTACCGCATCGAGAAGCAGCCCAGGCTCGCCGGTGCCCAGGGCCAGTACTGCGTCGTGGCGATGGACGGTCGCATCCTGAAGCGCGGGGCGGACCTGCGCCAGGTCCTGCGGGTGCTGGAGCAGAAGCTGATCCGCGTCGTCGGCCCCTAGGGCGCCGCAACCCGCCGTGCCGTCAGGGGCATGTCGTGGCCAAGCTGCCGCTCCAGCGTGCCGGGCATGTCCGCGCGGATCCGCTTGCCCACGGGATCGGAGGTCGCGAGCTCCTGGAGCAGCCCGTCGAGCGCGGGGCCGAGGGCGATCCCGACGGCCACGCGGGTCCCGTTACGCTCGGCCATGGCCGAGACCAGGGCCGCGATCCGGGGCGCCCCGTCCTGCGTGACGAAGACGGGCGAGCCCGAGGCGCCGTAATTCACGTCGCAGGTCATCTCCAGCGCGCCGCCGATCCGGCGCAGGACATGGCAGGGCGACTGGAGCGACGGCACCTCGGCCCGCGCACGGGCATAGGACACCACGCTGACCGCGTGGCCCGCGCGGGGCAGGGTCGCGCGCGGTACCGGGACGACCGTGTCGCCAGGGATCGGGGCATCAAGCTCCAGCACCGCAAGATCGGCGAGCAGGACCGAGGCCGGGACCCGCCCCTGGCGCGGACGCACGCCGACGAAATCGGGATGCACGAGAAACCGCCGCACGGTGCGGTGCGCGACCGCCTTGCCCAGACGCCAGCCCGCGAGGAAATGCACATGGCCCGGCGGCACGATCCGCCCGGTGCGCGGGAAGAACAGGCAATGGGCGGCGGTCACGACAATGGTCGGCGCGATCAGCGTGCCGGTGCAGAAGCCCGAGCCCGCAACGTTGACCCGGCCGACCGCCGCCCAGGGCCGCGCCTCCTCGGCCGACATCAGGCGGATCGGCGCCCCGTCCTGCCCATGCGCCGGAAGGGCCAGCAGGAGGAGGGCAAGGAGCGCTCGCCTCATGGGCGTTCGGCGAGTGCTGCGGGCGCGGGTCCCCCGGTCGCCCAGTCCAGCAGCTCGACGGTATGGACCACCGGCGTCTCGGTACCCGAGCCGATCTGCATCATGCAGCCGATATTGCCCGCCGCGATCACATCCGGGCGGGTGGCAGACAGCGCGCGGACCTTGCGCGATTTCAACGCCCCCGCGATCTCGGGCTGCATCAGGTTGTAGGTGCCCGCCGACCCGCAGCAAAGATGGGCGTCCGAGGGCTCCAGCACCGTGAACCCTGCCGCGGCCAAAAGCGCCTTCGGCGCCGTCCGGACCTGCTGGCCGTGCTGGAGCGAGCAGGCGGCATGGTAGGCCACGCGCAACGCCGGCGCCCGGGGCGCGCGCAGGGTCAGATCCTCCATCAGCTCCGTCACGTCACGCGCCAGCGCCGACACCGTGGCCGCCTCGGCCGCCAGCGGCCCGTCGCGGAACATGTGGCCGTAATCCTTGACCGTCGTCCCGCAGCCGGAGGTGTTGATGACGATGGCGTCGAGCCCCGCCCCCCGGATCTCCGCCCCCCAGGCGGCGATGTTGGCGGCGGCGGCCCGGTGGCTTTCCGCCACCCGGCCCATGTGGTGGGTCAGGGCGCCGCAGCACCCCATGCCGCGGGCGATCACGACCTCGCAGCCGTGGCGCGTCAGCAGGCGGATGGTCGCGGCATTGATGTCGGTGTTCAGCGCGCGCTGCGCACACCCCGTCAGCAGCGCGACCCGCCTGCGCCGCACCCCCTCGGCCCGGAACACCTGCGGCGCATCGAGCGGCGAGGGCGGCGGCAGGCTGCGCGGCGCGAAGTCGATCAGGGCGCGCAGCCGTCCGGGAAGCAGCCCCGCCACGGGTCGCGCGACCCAGGCGCCCAGGACCGCGAGCCGAAACCGCGTCGGATAGGGCAGGACCTTGGCCAGCACCCAGCGCATCAGCCGGTCGGGCAGCGGGCGGCGGTAGGTCCGCTCGATATACGCGCGGGCCTGATCGACGAGGTGCATGTAATGCACCCCCGACGGGCAGGTCGTCATGCAGGCAAGGCAGGACAGGCAGCGATCGATATGCTTGACGGTCTTCTCGTCCGCCGGGCGCCCGGTCTCGAGCATGTCCTTGATGAGGTAGATCCGCCCGCGGGGGCTGTCGAGCTCGTCGCCCAGGACCTGGTAGGTCGGGCAGGTCGCCGTGCAGAAGCCGCAATGGACGCAGGTCCGCAGGATGGCGTTCGCCTCGGCCATCGCGGGGTCGCGGAGCTGCTCGGGGGTGAAGCTCGTCTGCATCGGACCTCAGGCCATCCGGCCGGGATTGAGGATGCCGCGCGGGTCGAACCGCGCGCGCAGGCCCGCGGCGAGCGCTGCAAGGGGGGCCGCCTCGGGGTGGAAGGGCGGGATGGCCATGCGCATCGCGGGGCTCGCGCGCACCAGCGTCCCATGGCCGGGGCCGGACCAGGTGGCGCGCAGGTCCACCCCCTCGGGCGCCACGGCCCAGACGAGGCCGCCGCCCCAGTCATAGCCGAGCGCCTCCGCCCCACCTGCACGCAGCGCGGCGCCGAGTGTCGCGCCATGGCTGGGCGGGACGGAAAACCGCCAGACTGCCCCCGGCAGGTGCGCGGCCCAGGTCACATCGCGGATGGCGGGCCAGGGATCGGCGCCATCGTGCAGCCCCGCCTGGACGCCGAGGCGCCCCAGATGGTCCGCAAGCCGCTCGGCACGGTAGCCGACCTGTTCGGCGAACCCCTCGATGCGCAG
>JANNOT010000376.1:0-3991 GCA_031399375.1 Paraoceanicella sp. | reverse complement strand
CCGCAGGACCCGTGCAGGACGTGGCGCTCGGCCTCCAGGGAGGGTCGCTGCTCGATCAGAGGGCGTCCAACGGCACCGAGATCGACCGGCTGCTTTACGAGAGCGAGGACTCGTATGTGGCGCTGCGCAGTACCTATGTGCAGCTGCGGCGCGCCCGGGTCGCCGGCGCGTCGGGCCCGGACGCGGGCGAGGCGGCGCTGCCCGATATCTTCGAGGACCTGCCGGAGGACGCTCCGGCCTCGCCCACCCCCTGACGCATCCCCGACACAAGGAGAGCCGCCATGCGCGCCCCGATGTTCACCCTGACCCGCCGCGCGCTGCTCGGCCTGTCCGTCGCGGCCCTCGCGCTCGGAACGTTCGGCCCGGCGCCCGCGCGCGCCGCGCTGTCGACGGATGCCGCCCGCGCCTTCGTGCAGGAGACGATCGACATCCTGATAAAGATCGCCCGCGACGGGGGCGAGGTTCCGGCGCAGCGCGCGGCGTTCCGCGAGATCCTCTCGCGCCGCGTGGCGATGGATGCGGTGGCCCGGTCGAGCCTCGGCCCCACCTGGCGCAGCCTGAACGCGGATCAGCAGCGCGCCTACACCGAAGCGTTCAAGGACTACATCGCCAACAAGTATGGCGGTCGGTTCAACGAGTTCGCCCAGACGCAGATGGAGATCGTGAAGGTCACCGATTACGGGGACCGGGGCATCGTGGTCCTGACCCAGGCAAAGCTCGAGAACGGCCAGATTGCCCAGGTGGACTGGGGCATCACCGAGCGCGGCGGCACGGCGCAGATCGCCAACATCGTCGTCGAGGGCGTGTCGCTCGTGACCTCCGAGCGCGAAATCGTCAGCGCCATGCTCGAGAAGCGCGGCGGAAACGTGGACCAGCTGATCGCCGACCTGAAGGCCGGGGCCTAACCCCGCGCGTGGGCGAGCGCCCCATCGCCTGCCGCGCGCCCGGTCGCAAGGCAGGCGGTGATCAGATATCCGCCCGTCGGCGCCTCCCAATCGATCATCTCGCCGGCACAGAACACCCCGGGCAGGGCGTGGAGCATCAGCCGCGGATCGAGCGCGCCCCAGCAGACCCCGCCCGCGACACTGATCGCCTCGGCGATCGGCCGGGGTCGCGTCAGCCGGAGGGGAAGCGCCTTCAGCCGGGCGGCGAGGGCGCCGGGGTCCGCGGGGACCGGGCCCGCCTGCATCAGCACGGCGCGCTTGACCGGTGACAGACGTAGCGTCCGCGTCAGATGGGTGGCCATCGACGCCCTGCCCCGCGGGCGGCCCAGGGCGGCGGTGATGGCGGACAGGTCCCGGTCGGGCAGAAGATCCAGCACCATCTCCACGCCATCGGGCCCCAGCGCGTCGCGCAGATCGCGCGACAGGGCATAGATGGCCCCGCCCTCGACCCCCGTGCGGGTCACGACGAATTCGCCCCGAACCCGCCGTGTCCCCAGGCTGACCGCCACGGGCTTGACCGGCGTACCGGCGATCGCGTCCATCGGGCGATCCCAGTCCACGTCGAACCCCATGTTCGCGGGCCGGAACGGGGCGATGGCCACGCCGCGCGCGGCGAGCCAGGGCACCCAGGCCGCGTCCGCGCCGAGCCGCGGCCAGCTCGCCCCGCCGAGGGCGAGCACGGTGACCCGGGGGGTCAGCGTCGCGCGCCCCCCGGGCGTGGCGAAGGCCAGCGCCCCGCCCGCCCACCCGGTCCAGCGCCAGCCTGTACGAACCTCCACCCCCAGGGCGCCAAGCCGCCCCGCGATGGCGCGCACAAGCGGGCTCGCCTTCATCGCGACCGGAAAGACCCGGCCCGAGGAGCCGGTGAAGACGGGCTGCCCCAGCCCGCGGACCCAGTCCTGCACATCCTGCGGCAACATTCGGGCGAGGTGGGGCAGAAGCGGCGGGCATCGATAGGCGGCGGCAAAGGACCGGGGATCCTCGGCCTTCGTAATGTTCAGCCCCGATCGGCCCGCCATCAGGAATTTGCGCCCGAGCGAGGGCTTGGCCTCGGCCAGGATCACGTGCATCCCGCCCGCGGCCAGGACCTCGGCCGCCATCAACCCCGCCGGGCCCGTCCCGATCACGCAGGCGAAATCCTTCACTCCGCCGCCCTCGCCCCGATTGCCGAACTCCGCCTGCTCATGCAACAAACGCGGGGCCGAGGCGAGGGGAGATGCCCCGCGCGCACCGCGACAACGATACGGGGATGGCGAATGAAACGGGCAGGTGTGTTGGTCGTGGGCCTGATCGCACTGGCCGCCGCCGGGTGGACGGCGGGCTGGTTCTGGATGCGCGGCTCGCTCGTCGCGGTGCTCGACGCGGAGGAGGCGCAGCTTGCCGCGGGCGGCGTGGAGCTGGCCTATGCGACGCGCCAGATCGGGGGGTTCCCGCTGAGCTACACGGTGCGCTACGGCGACCTGCGCCTGTCCGAGCCGCAGGGGGGAACCACGCTGGCGGCCCCCGTGGTGACGGGCGCGGCGACCGTGTTCGATCCCCGGACGGTCGCCATGACGCTTCCGCCGGAAATGACCCTGACCGTGGCGCCGCCCGACATGGCGCCGGTGCCGTTCCGGGTCCTGTCCCAGAACCTGGTCGTGCGTACCGGACCGGGCGGCGATGGCACCGGCGCGCTCGATGCCTCGGCCGACCGGCTCAGCCTCGTGCAGGAGGGCAGCGCGCTCTTCAGCCGGTTCGACGCGACCTTCGCCCCGTTCGCGCTCAGCCTGCGGGGTGGGGCTGCGGGCGCGGAGGTGGGCGGGACGCTCACCGCGCCCGAGACCACGGTGAGTTATGCCGTCAGCATGCCCGACCTGGGGGAGGCGAGCTCGCAGACCCGCGTCACCGGGCTTTCGGTCGCGTTCGACGCGGACCGGCCCGTGGGCGAGACGGCCGAGGCCGTCGCGCGCGAATACCTGTCGGGTGCGCGTGACGCCCGGATGCGCTGGACCGCGGCCTCGGCCAGCAGCGAGACGGTGACCCCCACGCCAGGTGGCCCGGTGCGGGTGGCTGCGACCGCCGCCGCCCAGGCCACCGATGTCGCGATCGAGAACGCGGTCGTCACGATCGGCGGCGAGGCGGACGCGATCCGCTATGACCTCGACCTCGCGAGCTTCGGCATGGGCTCGGGCACCGTCCCCGTGACCCTCGCCCGCGCCGAGGGGCGGTTCTCCATGCCCCTGGCGCGACGCGAGGCGCCCGAGCCCTTTGCCTACCGCGTCGCGTTCCGCGACCTTGCCATGGGCGAGCCGCTCTGGGCGATGATCGATCCCGCGTCCGTCCTGCCCCGCGATCCGGGTTCGGTCGAGGTCGCCCTGACCGGTCTCGCCCGGTGGACGGTCGATCCGACCGACACGGATGCGATGGCGGCGCTCACCGACAGCCCGTTCGACATCCGCAGCGTCAAGCTCGACGCCCTGCGTCTCGCGCTCGTCGGGGCCACGGTCGATGCGACGGGCGAGGGCAGCATGGCGCCGGACCAGCAGGTCCCGATGGGCCGGGTCTCGGTCCGGGCGACCGGGCTCAGCCAGCTCATCGGACGCCTCGCCACCATGGGCATCGTGCCGCCCGACCAGATCGCCCTGGCACAGACGATGCTCGCAACCTATGCCCGGCCCGGCGAGACGCCCGACAGCCATGTTAGCGAGGTCGAGATGGGCGAAGCCGGGCTGACGGTCAACGGTTTGCCGCTGCAATAGAGCGCTCGGGGAAATAGCCCGACACGACATGGCGCGCCTCGGCAAAGAAGAGCCAACGCCCGGCAGCCGCCCCGATCAGGTGGAACGCGGCCGCCAGTCCCGCCCCCGTGGGCGCGGGCAACGCGAGCACCAGGGCGGCGGGCAGGACCACCCCCGCACCGAGTGCCAGGCGGCGCAGGGCACCGGCCCGCGCCCGTCCGACCCGGAACGCCATCTCGGACAGAAGATAACCGCCCCCTGTCTGCGGCGGCTCGAAGGCGCGGACCGCCCCCCGGCCGCCGAGCCCCGTGGCCGAGGCAAGGTCGGGGG
>JANNOT010000354.1:0-2147 GCA_031399375.1 Paraoceanicella sp. | reverse complement strand
ATTTCGAGGCCGCCGAACGCCCCGATCGCGGCGAAATCGGTGACGGACTGGACCCCCGACCACCAGGGCAGCACCGCCCGTTCGATGCCCGCGATGTCCAGCGGATCGCGCCCCGCCAGCACCTCGCCCCAGGCCGCGAGGAGGGGGGCGCAGGCATGGCTCGGCGCCTCGCCGATGCCGGTCACGCCGTCATCGGTCTCGACCTCCACGATCGTCTTGGAGAACCCGTCGAGCACGCCGTAGGACCAGAGATAGGGCGCCTCGAGCGGGATCAGGACCGGGGTGGCCCGCAGCCGTGCGATCTTCATCGAGCCCGTCCCCCCGTCGACCCCGTCCCGCGCCATCAGACCGGCGCAGGGGCAGGACGCAAGGGGGGTGCCGCGCCGTTCGGCAAAGATATCGGGATCAGGTGCGCGACATCGCGTTCTTGATCGCGCCGACGATGGCCATCACAACGGCGCCGCCCACGCCGCCGCCCGCGACCTGCGCGACGATCGCCCCGATGTCGAGCCCAGATGTTGCCGCCGCGGTCGTCGGATCGACCGCCGCGGTCCCGCCGAGCAGCATCGCGATCACCTGACCGCCGATCCCGCCGCCCACGATCCCCGCGATCGAGTTCCCGACGGTGCCGAGGCTGAGGTTCTTCAGCATCGCCGCTGCGCCGTTTCCACCGAGCGCCCCGGCAATCAGGCTGATGATGAGTTCCATGGTGGGTATCCCCTATCGATCCGTGCACCGGCCCCAGATGGCCCGGCAAGAGGTTAACACGGTTTGGCCGACATTCCTGCGACGCCTGCGCCTGTGGCGCGGGTCGCGGCTTGGGGCGCGGCGTGGGGCGCGGCGTGGACCGCGGTCCGGCGGGTCGTCGGCCCCATGACGGACATGGCGACGCCGCCCGGGCATGACGCTTGCAATTTTGCGCAAATGCAGTGTCATGAGAACCGGGGCGAGCGGGTCGGGGGTCAGTTCCAGGGCCGCGCGCGAGGATGTGCGAAAAGGATCCTGGCCATGGCGGACGACACGAAGAACCTCCGGCTGCTCAAGACGCAGCTTTCCGAGGGCCAGATCGGGCGGCGCGACTTTCTGCGCTATGCCACGCTGCTCGGCCTGTCGGCGACGGCGGCCTACGGGGTGGCGGGGCTGCCCCTGCCCGCGGCGGCGCAGGACATCCCCTCGGGCGGGGTCGTGCGCATCGCCATGGGCGTGCAGGACATCTCGAACCCCGCAACCTATTCCTGGCCCCAGCAGTCGAATGTCTGTCGCGGCGTGTGCGAATACCTGACCTGGACGGGTGCGGACAACATCACCCGCCCGCATCTGGTGGAAAGCTGGGCCGCGTCCGACGATCTCAAGACCTGGACGCTGAACCTGCGCCGGGATGTCAAATGGGCGGATGGGCGGCCGTTCGTCGCCGACGACGTGGTCTGGAACATCACCCGCCTGCTCAGCGCCGAGGCGGGATCCTCCGTCGTGGGCCTGATGAAGGGCTACATGCTTAACGAGGATGCCGAGGGCAAGACCAGCCTCTGGACCGCCAATGCGGTCGAGAAGGTCGATGACCACACCGTGCGCCTGAACCTCAAGGAGCCGCAGATCGCGGTGCCCGAGCATCTCTACCATTACCCGTTCCTGATCCTCGACCCCGCCGAGAACGGCGTCTTCGGCGTCGGCTCGAACGGAACCGGTCCGTTCACGCTGGTCGAGCATGCCGTGGGCGAGATCTCCAAGCTGAAGAAGCGTGAGGGCTACTGGGGCAAGCCCGCCTACCTGGACGAGGTGCACTACATCGACGTCGGCGAGGAGGCGATGGCCTATACCGCCGCGCTCGCCTCGGGCCAGGTGGACGGGATCTACGAGGGCGATGTGGGCCAGCTCGAGACCTATCGCAGCCTGCCCGGCATCGTGATCTACGAGGCGCTGACCGGCCAGACCGCCCATGCCCGCGTGAAGATCGGCCAGGCCCCCTTCGACGACCCTAGGGTGCGCAAGGCGATGCGGCTTGCCGTCGATACCGACCGGCTGCTGGAACTCGGACATTTCGGCCTCGGCGCGCCGGGCGAACACCATGCCGTGGCCCCGGTCCATCCTGAATACGCGAAGCTCCCGCCCATGACCCGCGACGTCGCGGCGGCCAAGGCGCTCTTGGC
>JANNOT010000341.1:0-2004 GCA_031399375.1 Paraoceanicella sp. | reverse complement strand
CATTCCCGGGTCAACGTGAACGGCGGCGCGATTGCCATGGGCCACCCGCTGGGGGCCACCGGCGCGATGATCCTCGGCACGCTGCTCGACGAGCTGGAGCGGACGGGCAAGGGCACCGGGCTCGCGACGCTTTGCATCGGCTCGGGCATGGGCGCCGCCACCATCATCGAGCGCGTGTGATGCCGAAGCTGGACATCCCCGACTGGGTGGCGGAGACCCCCGGCCCCAACCCGCTCACGGGCGTCGATTGCGGCCCGTACGCCCACCGCGCGCTGGGCGATCCGGCCGGGCTGACCCAGTTCGGCTGTCATCTGCAACGCCTGCCCCCCGGCTCCCGCTCCGCCCAGCGGCACTGGCACGAGGTGGAGGACGAACTGGTCTACGTCCTTTCGGGCGAGATCGTGCTGGTGGAGGATGAAGAGACGGTCCTGCGCCCCGGCGACGCCGCTGGCTGGGCCGCGGGCCTGCCCGTCGCCCATTGCCTGGAAAATCGCGGCACAGAACCCGCCGTGTTCCTGACGGTCGGCACACGGGCCGCCCGCGACGTGGTCCACTACCCCGACGAGGCGCTCATCATGCATCGCGACGGCGAGGACCGCCACTTCACCCGCACCGACGGCACCCCGGTCGAGAGGACCCCGACATGAGCATCTTCCCCCTGACCGTCGATGAGGGCGGCGTGGCGATCATCACCTGGGACCTGCCGGCCAAGTCGATGAACGTGATGACCGAGGCGGGCTGGGGCGACTTTGCGACCTCGCTCGACGCAGCGCTCGGCGATCCGGCGGTAAAGGGGATCATCCTGACGTCGGCCAAGAAGGACTTCGCCGGGGGCATGGACCTGAACGTCCTGGCCGAGATGAAGGCGCGGGCGGGGGCGAACCCCGCGCAGGGCCTCTTCGACGGCGTCATGGCGATCCACGCCCTGATGCGGCGGCTGGAGCGGGCGGGTGCGGATCCCAAGACGCTGAAGGGGGCCAAGCCCGTCGCCTGGGCAAGCCCCGGGACGGCGGCGGGGATCGGGCTCGAGCTCGCGCTCTGCTGCCACCGCCGTTTCGTCGCGGACAATCCGCGGGCCCGGCTGGGATTGCCCGAGATCCTCGTGGGCCTGTTCCCCGGGGCGGGCGGGACCACGCGGCTGGTGCGGATGCTGGGCGCCATGGCCGCGGCGCCGCTGCTGCTGGAGGGCAAGATGCTCGACCCCGCCCGCGCAAAGGCCGCCGGGATCGTGGACGAGGTGGTGCCCGCGGACGAGCTGCTGGCCCGCGCCCGCGCATGGGTGCTCGCCGCGACCGAGGCGGATACCGTCAAGCCCTGGGACCGCAAGGACTACAAGATGCCCGGCGGGGGCGCCTATCATCCGGCGGGCTTTCCCACCTTCGTCGGCGCCGCCGCCATGGTCCACACGAAGACCCAAGGTGTATATCCGGCGGCAAAGGCGCTGCTCGCCGCGGTCTATGAGGGGACGATGGTCCCTTTCGACACCGCCCTGCGCATCGAGGCGCGCTGGTTCACCAAGGTGCTGATGGACCCCAGTTCCGCCGCCATGATCCGCTCGCTGTTCCTGAATAAGGAGGCGCTGGAGAAGGGGGCGGTGCGGCCCAAGGGCGTGGCGGATCGTAGCGTGAAGCGCCTCGGCGTACTTGGCGCGGGCATGATGGGGGCGGGCATCGCCTATGTCGCGGCCCAGGCGGGCATCGACGTGGTCCTGATCGACCGCGACCAGGCGGCGGCGGACAAGGGGCTGGAGACGATCACGGGCCTGCTCGACGACGGCGTGAAGAAGCGCGCCGTGACGCCCGAGAAGAAGGCGGAGGTGCTGTCGCGCATCACCGCGACCCCCGACTACGCGGCGCTTGCCGGGGCCGATCTGGTGGTCGAGGCGGTGTTCGAGGATGTGGGCGTGAAGGCGGACACGACGCGGCGGGCGGAGGCCGCCCTCGGGCCGGAGGCGATCTTTGCAACGAACACCTCCACGCTGCCGATCTCGGAGCTGGCGAAGGC
>JANNOT010000334.1:0-3547 GCA_031399375.1 Paraoceanicella sp. | reverse complement strand
CGACGCATCGCCGGACCGGTCCGGTTCGTTGCAGTCGACGTGGCGGATGGCACGGGCAACGCAGACCCGCCGGTCGCCTGCGTGCCTGCCCTGCGCCTGTGCGACCGGCCTCGCCTCGCGGCGACCACCCCCAGGAATCATTCGTCCGGACCGGGGGACCAACCGGCGCCCGGCTCGCCCTGTGCGTCGGCGGGAGCACGACGCCCCGCCGCGCTAGGGCTGGCGGCGGAGGGCGTCGCGGATCTCGAGCAGCACCTCGATCTCGGTCGGGCCCGCCGGGGGTGCCGGGGGGGCGGATCGCAGCGCGGACACGCGCCGGACCCCCTTGACCAGCAGGAACACGACCCAGGCCACGATCAGGAACTTTATCACCGCCGTGATGAAGTTCCCGTAGGCAAAGACCGACGCCCCCGCGTCCCGCGCCGCCTGAACGCTGGGATAGGTCTGATCCCCCAGGGCGAAGAATAGATTCGAGAAATCGATGCCACCCGTGACAATCCCGATGATCGGGTTGATCAGGTCATCGACCAGCGACCCCACGATGGCCGTGAAGGCCGAACCGATGATGATCCCCACGGCAAGGTCGAGCACATTGCCGCGGGCGATGAAGTCGCGGAATTCGGTGATCATGCCATGTCCTTCGCTTGCCCGTGTCCCGGGCCGAGATAACCGTGCGCCGCACGGACGCGCAAGCGCGGGGATGCGGCTGCGTTTGATTGTCTCGGGTCGCCCCGCTAGGGTGACGCCCGCATCGCACAGGGGAATCCCGCCTTGGCCGACCTGACCGCCTATCCGATCACCCATCGCTGGCCCGCGTCCCATCCGGACCGGCTCCAGCTTTATTCCCTGCCGACGCCCAACGGCATCAAGGTCTCGGCGATGCTGGAGGAGACGGGGCTTTCCTACGAGCCGCATCTGGTGAGCTTCGAGACCAACGACCAGCTCACGCCCGAATTCCTGTCGCTGAACCCCAACAACAAGATCCCCGCGATCCTCGACCCCGACGGGCCGAGCGGGGCGCCGCTCGCGCTGTGGGAAAGCGGGGCGATCCTGCTCTACATTGCCGACAAGACGGGCCAGCTCCTGCCCACAGATCCCGCCCGGCGGTGGGAGACGATCCAGTGGCTGATGTTCCAGATGGGCGGCGTGGGGCCGATGTTCGGCCAGATGGGCCACTTCTACAAGTTCATGGCGGGCAAGGTGGACGAACCCTATGCCCTGAAGCGCTATATGGACGAGACCAAGCGGCTCTTCGGCGTGCTCGAGGGTCGGCTTTCGGGGCGGACCTGGATCATGGGCGACGACTACACCGTCGCCGACATCGCGATCTGGCCCTGGGTGCGCACGGTCGTGGGGTTCTACGGCGCGGGCGAGGCGGTGGGGACCGGCGCCCTGCCCGCCACGATGGCCTGGTACGACCGCGCGAGCAGCCGCCCCGCGTCCCAGCGCGCGGTCAACATCCCGGCCCGGGGCTAGGCGCCGTGACCCCGCGCCATGTCCGGGTCGGCCCGCTTTCCCTGGGCAATGACCTGCCCCTGACGGTCATCGCCGGACCCTGCCAGCTCGAGACCCGCGACCACGCGCTGATGATCGCCGAGGCGATGGCGGCCTGCTGCGCCGCCGCGGGGGCGGGGTTCATCTTCAAGGCAAGCTATGACAAGGCTAATCGCACCTCGCTGAGCGCCAGGCGCGGGCTGGGGATGGAGGAGGGGCTCGCCATCCTCGCCGCCGTGCGCGACGCGGTCGGATGCCCGGTCCTGACGGATGTGCACCTGCCCGACGATTGCGCGCCGGTGGGGGGGGTGGTCGACGTGCTCCAGATCCCCGCCTTCCTCAGCCGGCAGACCGATCTGCTGCTGGCCGCAGGGGCCACGGGGCGGGCGATCAACGTGAAGAAGGGGCAGTTCCTCGCGCCGTGGGACATGCCGAACGTCGCAGCCAAGATCGCCTCCACCGGCAACGAGAACATCCTGCTCTGTGAACGCGGGACCTCGTTCGGCTACAACACGCTGGTTGCCGACATGCGCGCGCTGCCCACCATGGCGCGCACGGGCTACCCCGTGGTGATGGACGCGACCCACTCGGTCCAGCAGCCGGGCGGGCTCGGCGGGGCATCGGGCGGGCAGCGGGAATTCGCGCCGGTGATGGCGCGGGCGGCGGTGGCACTCGGGGTCGCCGCGGTTTTCATCGAAACCCACGAGAACCCCGACCACGCCCCGTCGGACGGGCCCAACATGATCCCGCTTCACGCCATGCCGACGCTGGTGGCGAGCCTGATGGCCTTCGACCGGCTGGCCAAGGCCGATCCGCTTCCCGTTTAGTCTCAGCCGAAATTGCCGCGCCAGCCCAAGGACATTGCCATGACGAAACCCCTTTCCACCGTGACCCCCAACACGTGGGAATTCCTGCGCGAGCCGATGATCGCGCCCACGGGATTTCGCGAATACGATGCGCGCTGGAAATACCCCGACGCGATCAACCTGCCCGGCATGCAGGCCTTTGGCCTTGGCCTCGGTACCCAGCTGATCGAGACGGGCAAGCCCCCCGTCATCGTTGTGGGCAATGACTACCGGGACTATTCGCTCGCCATCAAACAGGCGCTGATCATCGGGCTGATGCAGGCGGGCTGCCACGTGAAGGATATCGGGCCCGCCCTCAGCCCGATGACCTATTTCGCGGCCTATCACCTCGATGCCCCCGCTTTCGCCATGGTCACGGCGAGCCACAACCCCAATGGTTGGACGGGGGTCAAGATCGGTTTCGACAAGCCCCTGACGCATGGGCCGGAGGAGATGGCGCGGCTGCGCGATATCGTGCTGGGGGGCCTCGGGATCGAGCGGTCGGGCGGGCGGTACGAGCGGGTGGACGGGGTCAAGGCCGCCTACCTCGACGACCTCGCGGGCGATTTCCGCGTCTCGCGCCCGCTGCGCATCGTCTGCGCGACGGGGAACGGCACCGCGGGGGCCTTCGCGCCCGAGCTTCTGGAGCGGATCGGGGTGGAGGTGATCGCGTCGCACACCGCGCTCGACTACACGTTCCCCCACTACAATCCAAACCCCGAAGCGCTCGAGATGCTCCACGACATGGCCGATACCGTGCGCGCCACGGGGGCGGACCTTGCCCTTGGCTTTGACGGCGACGGGGACCGCTGCGGCGTGGTGGATGACGAGGGCGAGGAGATCTTCGCCGACAAGGTGGGCGTGATCCTCGCCCGCGACCTGATCAAGCTCTACCCCGGGGCCACCTTCGTCGCGGACGTGAAATCGACCGGTCTCTTCGCCTCGGACCCCGCCCTCGCGGGTGCCAAAATCGACTACTGGAAGACCGGGCACAGCCACATGAAGCGGCGGGTCAAGGAGCTCGGCGCGCTCGCGGGGTTCGAGAAGTCGGGGCACTACTTCCTCGCCCCGCCCATCGGCAAGGGCTATGATTGCGGCATGCGCGTCGCGGTCGAGATCGTGAAGCTGATGGATCGCAACCCGGGCAAGTCGATGTCCGACCTGCGCCGCGCCCTGCCCGTCACCTACGCCATGCCCACCCTGTCGCC
>JANNOT010000324.1:0-6383 GCA_031399375.1 Paraoceanicella sp. | reverse complement strand
GAGGCGCTGCGCCGCGCGGCCGAGGCGGCGCTGCCGGTGCTCGACCGCGCGGCCCCCCCCGGCCTGACCGAGCGCGCCTTCGCGCTGGAGGAGGCCGCGCCGCTCGGGGCCCGCCGGCTTGACGCGGGCGCGGCGCTCGGCCCCCTGATGCGCTGGGGGGTGGACAGCGGGTCGCTGTCGCCGGTCGCGCCCGCGATCTACCTGACGGCGCTGGCCGTCGAGCCGGGGCGGACGGCGCCCTGCGCCCTGCCGATCATCGAGCGGTTCGACCCCGCGACGGGCACGGGGGTCGGGATCGGCTACGCGGGCACGCTGGACCCTGGCCAGACGCTTGCGATCCTGCCCGTCGCCCGGTCTTGGCTCGGTGGGGCGGCGGGGCTGCGCTTGGCCGAGGCGGAGGACGACCCGACCGCCGCGGGCCCCTGGGTGCCGGTCCCGGGCGGGCCACCCGGCCCCGTTGCGGCGGTGGCGCGCACGGCCGATGGCAGTCTCTGGGCAGCGACCGGACCCGCGCTCTGGCGGCTCGACGGGGCAGGCTGGGCAGAGGTCGCGGCGGGGCTGCCGACGGTCCATGCCCTGCTGGCCGAGGGCGCGACGCTCTGGATCGGGCATGACGGCGGGCTGTCGTCGTTGTCCGTCGCCGATGCGGCCCCGGCCCCTGTCGAGGTGGCGGGGGGTGCTGCGGTCCTCGCGCTCTCCCGCCTGGACGACGGGCCGCTCTGGGTGGCGACCGCGGCAGGGGCGGCCACGCTCGGCGCCGGGGGGCTGGAGCCTGCGGGGGCCGTGATGCCGCTCGCCGCCGTGCTGGCAGAGCCGGACGGCACCCTGTTCGTGGGCGGCGCGGCGGGGCTTTTCCGCCATGTTCCCGCGACGGGCACATGGCACCATTACCGCGGCCGGACGGCGGAGGAGCGGGTGCCCGACTGGGCGCCCTTCGACCCCGCGGACCCCGTTCCTGACCTGGCTCTGGGCGGGCTGCCCCCCGTCACCGCGCTGCACCGCGGGCCGGACCGCACGCTCTGGATCGGCACGGAGCGGGGGCTTGCCGCCTATCGCGCGCGCGAGACGGGGGGCACCTACACGACGCTCTTGACGGCGTTCCCCGCGCTCGGAACCGGCCGGGTGGCCGCGCTCGGCACCGACGATCGCGGGCGGCTCTGGGCAGGGGCGGCGCTGGGGCTGATGGTCCATGACGGGGCCGACTGGTGGCAGGCGCGGGCAGGGGCGCTGGCGCGGCTGCCGCGGTCCGCGGACCCGCGGGGGGCCGGCATCCACTGGCGCTTCGACCGCGGCCCGGGGGACGGCGTGGCCGATGGCACCTGGTCGCGCGCCCTGCCCGGCGATCCGCGCGGCTTCCTGCCCCAGGCGCCCGAGCCCGATGCGGACGGGGCGGAGGCCGCGGTGACCGCGATCGCCTGGACCGACGCAGCCGTGGCGCGGCTGGGGGTGATGGCCGGGGCGGCGTTCGTGCCCGACCCCGCCGCCCTGCCCGCCGCCCTCGAGACCCGGTGGAAACCGCAGGCAACCGAGACCCGCGCGGGCGGCCCACCGGCGGTCCCGCGCGTGATGCCTGGCACGGGCTGGTGGCGGTACCTGGCGCGCGAGGAGGCGGACCCGCCCGTGCCGCGCGCCTTTCCCGCCTGGACCCGCGAAGGGCGTCTGCTGCCGCCCCCCGACGCGGGACGCGCGCCGTGGGAGGGACGGTTTCTCGCCGAGGCGCTGGCGCCCGGCGACCAGGTTTTCGCCTATGACCCGCAGGCTGCGGTCACGATGGTCTGGCACCCGCGGGCACCCCTGTCGCTGATCCTGCGCCTCGTCCCCGCCACGGCGGACGAGGTGCTGCCCGCGGTGGTGGTGGACCGGCTTGCGGCCGCGCTGGACCAGGGTCGGCCCGCGGGGTCGCGCATCGGCATTGCACTCGGGAACGTGCTTCTCAGAGGAGGGGATGATGGGTGAGCTCGTCGACGGCTTCGCCGGCAGGGTCAGCGGCGAGCTGATCCGGGCCGCGGACTGGAACGGCTTCGTCGCCGCGGTGGAAACCGCATTGGGGGCGTTGGAGACCACGCTGGGAACCCGGATCGCCACGCTCGAGGGCGCCCTGGCCGAGGCCCAGGCCCGGCTCGGCACCGCCGAGGCCACTCTGACCGACCTGGGGCTGCTCGGGGCCGCCGTCCGGGCGCGGATGATCCGGCTCGACCTTTCGGCCCCGCGCACGGCCTTTGCCATCGGCGAGATGGGCGAGATCGTCGCGCGCGTCGGTGCCCTGACCGGTGGGCCGCTGCCCGACGGCGCGCGGCCCTGGGTCGATTTCGTCACCGTCTGGGGCGCGCTGCGCGCCGCCCCGGGCTTTACTGCCCGCAGCGGCGGCAATGGCCGCACGATCAGCGTGCAGGTGAACGAGGAGGGGATCGCCCGCGCCTTCCTGCGCGCCGACCATGCCGATGCGTTCGCGTTCGAGCAGGAGGCGGAGGTGGAGGCGGTGCTCTCCACCGCCATCGGCGGGCGGCGCATCGCCGATCTGGTGCTGGAGGCCGAAACCCCCGCCGCCAGTACCCTCGCCCCCGCCTATGCCGCCATTTCGCTGGCCTACGACCGGCCGGACACACCGGTCATGCGCAGCTATCTCGACACCTGGAGCCTGCGCAACACCAGCCTCTCGGTCAGTGCTGCCGCGGGCGCGCGGATCATGAACTGGCGTGACCACCACGCCACCGTGCTGGCGTTTGCCAAGCCCGACGACAGCCCGGGCACCGGGGACGGGGCGCTCGCGAGCGCGTCGATCCGCATCGCATTCCGCGACTGGGTCTATCCCTGGCTCGTCACCGACTACCTGCCGCCGTCTCGCGGCCTGGTGGAGGATCTGCGCGGCCGGCTGAACCCGCGGATCCGCGAGAACTACGCGCTCTCGGTCAACGGGCTGCTCGACACGCTGCGCGAGGAGGTGACGGGGCGCGGGCTGATCGGGCAGCAGCGGATCCTCGGCGCGGCGCAGACGGCGCTTGGAACGCTCGGGGGCGCGGGGTCGCCGGTGTTCCTGGCCAACGTGGTCGAGACGGTCGCAGGCGGGATCACCATGCAGCAGAGCCTGCTGATGAGCCAGGCCGCGACCCCCGTGGCCCTGCCCGAGGGGGGGGCGGTCCGCGCCTTCGGCCTCGCCGCCGTGCAGGGCCAGACCGCGGCGCTGGCCGAGCTTGGCACCGTCCGGGCCGAGACCGCTGCGGCCGAGACGCGGATCCTCGACAATGTGCGGGCCGAGAATGCGCGGATGAGCGCGGATCTGCTGGCCGAGGACGGGCCGGTGCGCCGGGCCGAAACGCTTGCCCAGACCGCGCGGACGGAGGCCGTGCAGGCCAAGGAACTTCTGGGCGGCAAGGCGAATTTCGACCTCGTCACCCAGCTTCTGACCGCCCGCGGCGGAGGCTGACATGGGGCTCGGCGTCCTTCTGCCCGCCGAGGTGCCGCCGGAGGAGGCAGCGCGCACGCTTGGGGCACTGAACGGGGTTGCGGGTGCCGCGGCGCTCGCGACCCTGGTCGGGTTCGCCGAGGGGCCGACGGTCGGGCGCGCGGTCGCCGAGATGGTCCTCGCCGCGCGGCCTGCGGGGGGGTATCCCGATCTCTCCACCCTCTGGGGGGTGGTGGGGGTGAACGCGGCGCGGTTCACCGAGATCGTTGTGGCGCTGTCGGGCGCGGTCCCCCCGCGCGAGGTTCCGGCCCCGGTCGGCCCCGCCCCGGTCGCAGCGCCCGCTGTGGCGGGTCCCGCGATCGCGCCGGGGCTGACCCTGAGCATCGAGCCTGCGCGGCGCGATCCCTGGCTCGGCCAGCCGGTCCCCGTCCTTGCGCGGCTGCGCGACGGCGCGGGGCGGGGGGTCCCGGGGGTCGAGGCGACCTTCGTCGCGACCTGGGGTCAGCTCGGCGCCGATGGTGCGACGGGTTCGGGGCCGTCCCTGCGTCTGACCGGGGCGCCCGGGGGGCTCTATGCCTTCCGTCTCGGCCCCCCGCTCGGCGCGCCGCTGGCGCCCGATGCGGCGGCCGCGCTGTCGGCGGCGCTGGGGGCGCTTCCCGCGGCGGCGCTGCGGGCGCGGGGGGCGGCGGACCAACTGTCGGCGATCGCGGCCGCCTACCGGGCCGAGGCGGGGGTGGCGCTGCGGGCGGCCATCGACCGGCTGCTCGCGCTCGACCCCGCGGCCGACGGCCATCCCGACGCGCCCTGGCCGGTCCAGCCCGTGACCCTGATCGGCTTTGCCGGGGCAGAGGGGGCGCCGCCGACGGTCGGCCTGGGGAGCCTCGGCCTGCGGCTCTGGCTTGGGGCGTTCCGCGCCGCGCTGACCGAGGCGGTGGCGGGGGACGGGCGGCTCGACGGCGTGCTGGGCGCGCTCGCCGCCCTTCCCCCCGAGACGACGGGGGGCGATCTGGCGCGGCGGCTGCTCGGTGCGACCCGGGCCATCGCGGCGCTCGAACCCGGGGCCGCGGGCGCCGTGGCGCGGGACGGCGCCGCGCAGGCGGCCATCGGGCGATTTCTCGACCGCGCCGCCCCCGGGCGCAGCGCGGCGGTCCTGGGCGATGTCGTGCGCGCCGCGGGTGCATCGGGCGCGGCGATCAAGGGGGGCGGACTGGCGGTCTTCGATGCGATCGAGCGGGTGCAGGACGTGCAGGGTTCGATCAAGGGCCGCGGCGGCCGGGGCACCGTCGATGCCGGCGTGGTCGACCGGCTCGGCGCGCTCGAGGCGCGCGCGGTCGACCGGGCGGTGCTGGAGCGGTTCCGCGGCGACGTGCTGGCCGAGGCGGGCAATGCCGGGCGGGCGGAGGGGCGTGCGGAGGGCGCGGCCCTCGCCACCCGCCTCGCGGCCGCCGAGACCGCACTGGCGCGCAAGGTGGAGGCCGAGGCGCTGGACGCCCGCCTGTCGGCCCTCGACCCCGGGGGGGCCCGGATCGCGGCGGTCGAGGGGCGCCTGGGCGCGCTTGACGCGGGCGTGGCGGCGGCAGGCGGGCGGATCGCCGCGCTCGACGCGGGCCTGGCGCAGCTCGACCCGCGCATCGGCGCGCTGGACAGCAGGCTGGGGCAGACCGATGCCCGCCTGGGCGCGCTTGATGCCGACCTGGGACAGACCGGCACGCGGGTCGCCGCGCTCGATGCCCGGATGGTGGAGGAGCGGGACGCCGTCGCCACCCGAATCGCCGCGCTCGACGGTACGCTGCGCGCCGTCGACACGCGGCTGTCGGAGGCGGACGCCGGTGTCCGCGGGCTCGACGGACGGGTCGCGTCGGTCGCCGAGCGCGTCGAAGGTCTGGGTTCCCGTGTCGCCGCCACCGAGGACCAGGGCACCAGGATCGCCGCGCTGGACACTGCCCTGCGGGGGCTCGACGCGCGCGTCGGCGGGCTCGACACCCGGGTGATCGGCGTGGATACCCAGATCCGGGGCCTCGCGACGCGGGTCGAGAACGTGGACAGCCGCATCGGCGGCCTCGCGACCCAGGTCGAGGGGGTGGACAGCCGCATCGGGGGCCTCGCGACGCGGGTGGAGGGCGTTGACGGGCGCGTGGGCGGCCTCGCGACGCGGGTGGACAGCGTGGACACGCGCGTGGGTGGCATCGCGACGCGGGTGGAGGGGGTGGACACCCAGATCCGCGGCATCGATTTCACCCGCCTGCGCGGACCGATCCGATGAGCGCCCCGCCGCTGGGGCTGGCAACGCTCGGGGCGGGTGCGGCGGGGGGCCTCGGGATCGCGATTCCGGGCGGTGGCGGGTTCCGGCGGGTCTTGTCGTTCAGCCTGGCCACCGGTGGCGGGGCGGCGGGGATGGTGCTGAACCCCGGCACGCGGCTCGACATCCGCTGGACGGCGCGCGAGGTCCCGGCGCTGGGGCCGTCCGCGCCCGAGCCTGGCACCCTGGCGGTCGGCGCGGGCGGGCTGCGGCTGACCCTGCCGCGGGCGCGCATGATCGCGCGGATCGTGCTGAGCGGTCCTGCGGGCGATGCGGTCGCGCTGTTTCGTGCCGATGGCAACGCGGTCGCCGAGGATGCGGTGGCGGTGGCCGCGTCGGGGGCGGCCCTTGGCGGGGTGGCGGGCGGGCTCTTCGTGCTCAGGCGACGGCGCGCGGGGACCGACCTGCCCCTGACGGCGGGCGACGTGACGGCGGTCCTGCTCGCCGCCCATCCGCTCCGCCCGCGTGTCGCGCTGCGGGTCGCGCCGGGCGATCCCTTCGCGGCACTGCCCCCGGCAATCGATGCCGCAGGGACGCCGGTCTTTCCGGCCATCGGCGCCTGGGGCGACCGGCTCGCGTCGGCGCTGGCCGAGGGCGTGGCCCGCCTGGGCGACGGCGGGATCCTGCCTGCGCAGATCGCGCTCGAACTCGCGCTCGAGGACGATGCCCCGTCCGCGGCCG
>JANNOT010000200.1:0-5005 GCA_031399375.1 Paraoceanicella sp. | reverse complement strand
TGACGCCCCGGGGTCGGGCACCCAGGCTCTGCCCCGTCCACCGACAGGAGTGCGCCGATGATCGCCCGATGCCTGACCGCCGCCGCGGCATTCGCCCTGCTCGCCGGGTCCGCCCGGGCTGAATACCGGCTGCACGTCCTGCACGTCAACGACATGCACAGCCGGATCGAGGCCATTACCAAGTCCGACACGACCTGCACGGCCGAGGACGAGGCGCAGGGGGCGTGCTTCGGGGGCGTCGCGCGCCTCGTGACCCAGGTCAGGGCCCTGCGCGCCGAGCTTGCCGGCCAGAACATCCTGACCCTGGACGCGGGCGACCAGTTCCAGGGCTCGCTGATGTACACGACCTACAAGGGCGCGGTGGAGGCGGAATTCATGGAGGCCGTGGGCTTTGACGCCATGGCGGTGGGCAACCACGAATTCGACGACGGCCCCGCCGGGCTGGCAGGGTTTCTGGACAAGGTCGGCTTCCCCGTGATCTCTGGCAACACCGACGTGAGCGCCGAGCCGGCGCTTGCGGGTCGGGTCGCCCCGCATGTGGTGCTCGAGATCGGGGGCGAGAGGATCGGCATCGTCTCCGCCCTTACGCCCGACACGGCCGAGATCGCCTCGCCCGGCCCGACGATCGGCTTTGCCGACGAGATCGAGAGCCTGACGGCCGATGTCGCGGCGCTGACCGCACAGGGGGTGAACAAGATCATCGCCCTGACCCATGTGGGCTACCGCCGCGACATCGCCATCGCCGCGGCGGTCCCCGGGATCGACGCCGTGGTCGGCGGCCATTCGCACACCTACCTGTCGTCCTCCGATCGCGCGGCGGACGGTCCCTATCCCACATGGGTCTCCGGGCCGGACGACGCGCTGGTCCCGGTCGTGCAGGCCTATGCGTATTCGAAATACCTCGGCCATCTGGAACTCGTCTTCGACGATGCGGGCGGGCTTCTCGATGCCCATGGCGACACGATTCTGCTCGATGCGTCCGTCATCCCCGATCCTGCGATCGTGGCGCGGGTCGCGGAGCTGGCGGCACCGTTGGCGGAGGTGAGGGCCCGCGTCGTGGCCGATGCGGTGGCCCCCATCGACGGCAGCCGCGACAGCTGCCGCGTGCGCGAATGCGCGATGGGCAACCTCGTGGCCGATGCGATGCTCGCGCGGGCGCGGGGGCAGGGGGTCAGCATCGCGATCCAGAACGGCGGGGGCCTGCGCGCCTCGATCGATGCGGGGCCCGTCACGATGGGCGAGGTGCTGGCGGTCCTGCCATTCCAGAACCAGCTCGCGACGTTCCAGCTTTCGGGCGAGGACATCGTCGCCGCGCTGGAAAACGGGGTGAGCCAGGTCGAGGACGGGGCCGGGCGCTTCGCCCAGGTCGCGGGCCTGCGCTATAGCTTTGCCCCTGCCAGTCCCAAGGGCGCCCGCATCCGCAGGGTCGAGGTGCGCGAGGGCGATGGCTGGGTGCCCATCACCCCCGGCACGATCTATGGCGTGGTCACGAACAACTATCTGCGCGGCGGCGGCGACGGCTATGGCGTCTTTGCCGCCCGGGGCCGCAATGCCTATGATTTCGGGCCGGGGCTCGACACCGTGGTGGCCGATTACCTGTCGGCCCGCCAGGGCTACACGCCGGTCATCGAGGGACGGGTCGTCGTCGAATGACGCTGGCCGGCACGGACGATCCGGTGCGCGCGGCCGTCCCCCCGCCGCTGGGCGAGCTTGTCGCGACCTTCGCGAGGATCGGCGTCCTGTCCTTCGGCGGAGCCGCCGGGCAGATCGCCATGATGCACCGAGTGGTGGTGGAGGAGAAACGCTGGCTCGACGAGCAGCGCTATCTCCACGCGCTCAACTACTGCATGCTCCTGCCCGGGCCCGAGGCGCAGCAGCTTGCGACCTATATCGGCTGGATCACCCATGGCGTCCGGGGTGGGCTGGTGGCCGGGGTGCTCTTTGTCGTCCCGGGCGCGGTCCTGATGCTGGGGCTCTCGTTTCTCTACGTGCTCGGGCGCGGGATGTCGGTCGTCGATGGGGTCTTCTTCGGTATCAAGGCGGCGGTGCTCGCCATCGTCGTGCAGGCGCTGATCCGCATTGCGCGGCGCGGGTTGACGACGCCCGCGATGCGCGTCGTCGCGGTCCTCGCCTTTGCCCTGATCCTGGTGCTCGATGTTCCGTTTCCGGTGATCGTGCTCGGCGCCGGGGTGGTGGGGGCACTGATCGTGGCGCCCGCGGCGGCGGCGCCGTCCGTGCCGACGATACCGGGCCGGACCGGGGGGGCCCTGCGCGCCGCGGGGTGGAGCCTGGCTGCCTGGTGGCTGCCCATCGGGCTTGTGGCGCTGGCGCTCGGGCCGGGCCATGTCATCGTGAGCATCGGGCTATTCTTCTCGCAGCTCGCCGTCGTCAGCTTCGGCGGGGCCTATGCCGTGCTCGCCTATCTTTCCCAGGCGGGGGTGGAGATGGGCTGGGTCAGCGCGCGCGAGATGATTGACGGCCTCGGCCTTGCCGAGACGACGCCGGGGCCGACGATCCTGGTCAACCAGTTCGTCGCCTTTCTGGGCGCAATGCGGGCCCCTGGCGACTTGAGCCCGCTGGTCGCGGCCACGCTGGGCGCCCTGATGGCGACCTGGGCCACATTTGCGCCGTCATTCCTGTGGATCTTCGCGGGCGCGCCTTTCGTGGACGATCTGCGCCGCAATGCCCGGCTTGCCGGGGCATTGACCGGCATCACCGCCGCCGTGGTGGGGGTGATCGCCTATGTCACCCTTTGGTTCGGGCTGAACGTGCTCTTCGCAGAGCTGGGCGAGACCCGGGTCGGACCGCTGCACCTGCCCTGGGTGCGCATTGACAGCCTGATCCCCGCGGCGGCGGTCCTGTCGGGGATCGCGTTCGGGGTGATCTTCGGGCTTGGATGGGGGGTGATGCGCGCGGTGGGCGCCCTGGCGGTGCTGGGAATTCTGTCCCAATTCGTCTGAAAAAATTAATCATTTTTCATAGACGGCACAGTCCCTTGACAGTCCTCGTGGCCCCCGGGCCGTGCTGGCGAAAATCGTCACAAAAAATCCCTTGCGCGGGGTGGGGAATTGCCCCATATGCCGATCCGTGACGCCAACGCACGCGCCTCTGGCCGGGACTGTCCTCCCAGTGTTTACGTAGCGACGGTAACGTCTCTTTTGGAACGCATGGCCCCCTCGGACGGGGTCAGGTCTGATGGAGATGACCTTGAACGCGAACGTAGCCTGGGCGGCTTCGGCCCCCATTTCGCTTTTTGCTGCCCGACGGGTAGAGGCTTTCATTGCGGCAAACCGCTTTGACCGCCCCACCCTGGTGCTCGATATCGACGCGGTCGAGGCGCAGTACCATGCGCTGAAGCTGGGTCTCGGCCAGGCCATGATCCATTACGCGGTCAAGGCGAACCCCGCCCGGCAGGTCATCGGCCGCCTGGTCGAGGTCGGGTCGCATTTCGACGCGGCCTCGCGCGGCGAGATCGAGCTTTGCCTCGGCCTCGGCGCCCGGCCGGAGACGATCTCGTTCGGCAACACGGTCAAGAAGGTCTCCGACATCGCCTTCGCCCACCGCGCCGGCATCCGCCTCTTTGCCGCCGACGCGGAGGAGGAACTGCTCAAGCTCTCGGTCCACGCCCCCGGGGCGGAGGTCTACATCCGGGTTCTGATCGAGTTCTCGGAGGCCGACTGGCCGCTCAGCCGCAAGTTCGGCTGCAAGTCGGACGAGGCGATCCGCCTGATGGGCGTCGCCCGCGACCTGGGGTTGGTCCCCGTGGGGCTCAGCTTCCACGTGGGCTCCCAGACCCGGGACCCGCGGATGTGGCACGCGCCGCTCGACGCCGTGGCCGCGATCTGGTCGCGCGCCCGGAAAGAGGGCTTCGCGCTCGACCTGCTCAACATCGGCGGCGGCTTTCCCGCCTTTTACGGCGAGGAAATCCCGAACCCGACCGCGTATGCCGCGGCGGTGATGGATGCCGTGCGCGCTCGGTTCGGCGCCGTCGCCCGCGTGATGGCAGAGCCCGGCCGCGGCCTGGTCGCCGAGGCGGGGGCAATCTCGTGCGAGGTCGTGCTGACCGCGCGCAAGAGCGCCGATGACCTGGTGCGCTGGGTCTATCTGGACATCGGCAAGTTCTCCGGGCTTGCCGAGACCATCGACGAGGCGATCCGCTACCAGCTGATCACGCCCCATGACGGCGAGCAGACAGGGCCCTGCATCCTCGCGGGCCCCTCCTGCGACAGTGCGGACGTGCTTTACGAAAAGCGTCCCATCGCCCTGCCGCTTGCGCTCGCCGCGGGCGACCGGATCACCATCCGCAACTGCGGCGCCTATACGTCGAGCTATTCCTCGGTCGGGTTCAACGGCTTCCCCCCGCTCGACGTCGTCTGCATCTGACATCGCGGCGCCCCCCTCTCCGCCCGCGGGGAGGGGTGGCGCGTGCGGCGCACAACGCCCCATTGACCCGGCACCTCCCCCGCGCTACCCCGCCCGCATGGCACCGCCCCCGCTCCTCACGCTCTCGGGCATCACCCTCGGCTTCGGGGGAAATCCGCTCTTTTCCGACATGGGCCTGGCCGTCCAGCCGGGGGATCGGATCTGCCTGGTCGGGCGCAACGGTTCGGGCAAATCCACGCTGATGAAGATCATGGCGGGGCTGGCTGAGCCGGACCGGGGCACACGGTTCGTGCAGCCGGGGGTGCGCGTGGCCTACATGGCGCAGGACCCCGACCTGTCCGCCTGGCCCACGCTCGGCGCGTTCGTGGCCGATGGATTGCCCGAGGGCGAGGAGTACCGGGCGACCATCGCGATGGACGGGATCAAGCTCGATCCCGACCGGCCATCCTCCCAGGCCTCGGGCGGCGAGCGGCGGCGCGCAGCGCTTGCACGCCTGATCGCGGCCGAGCCCGACCTGATGCTGCTCGACGAGCCCACCAACCACCTCGACATCGAGGCCACGCTCTGGCTCGAGGAATATCTCGCCGACACCCGCGCGGCGTTCCTCCTGATCTCCCACGAC
>JANNOT010000195.1:0-2142 GCA_031399375.1 Paraoceanicella sp. | reverse complement strand
ATCACCTGGGCGCAGACCATGGTCAGCGCCTCGGCCTGCGTCGGGTTCACCTTGCCCGGCATGATCGAGGACCCCGGCTCATTCTCCGGCAGCCGCAGCTCTCCCAGGCCGCACCGCGGCCCCGACCCGAGCAGCCGGATGTCGTTGGCGATCTTGAACAGGCTGACCGCCACCACCCGCAGCGCGCCCGACATCTCGACCATCGCGTCGTTCGCGGCGAGCGCCTCGAACTTGTTCGGCGCGGTCACGAACGGCAGGCCCGTGAGATCGGCGATCTTCGCCGCGATCTTCTCGGCGAAGCCGCGGCGCGCGTTCAGCCCGGTGCCCACCGCCGTTCCACCCTGCGCCAGCGAATAGATGTTGTGCAGGGCGGCGGTGACCCGCTTGATCGCCTGCTCGACCTGGAACGCATAGCCGCCGAACTCCTGGCCCAGCGTCAGCGGGGTGGCGTCCTGGGTATGGGTTCGCCCGATCTTGATGATATCCCTGAACGCCTCGGCCTTGTCCGCCAGCGCCCCGTGCAGCTTGCGCAGTCCCGGCAGGGTCACCGAATGCGCCATCGTCGCTGCGGCCACATGCATCGCCGTCGGAAAGGTGTCGTTCGAGGACTGCCCCATGTTGACGTGATCGTTCGGATGCACCGGCGACTTCGAACCCATGGTCCCGCCCAGCAACTCGATGGCCCGATTCGAGATCACTTCGTTGGCGTTCATGTTCGATTGGGTGCCCGATCCCGTCTGCCAGACGACCAGGGGGAAATGATCGTCCAGCGCGCCCGCCGCCACCTCGCCCGCTGCCGCGACAATGGCGCGGCCGAGCGTCGGGTCGAGATCGCCCATCTCCATGTTGACCTCCGCCGCGGCCTGTTTGATCACCCCCATCGCACGGCGCATCGCCACGGGTTGGTGCTCCCACCCGATGGCGAAATTCTGGATCGACCGCTGCGTCTGCGCGCCCCAGTACCGGTGACGCTGCACCTCCAGCGGCCCGAAGCTGTCGGTCTCGGTGCGGGTCTCGCTGCGCGTTCCGGCGGACGTGGCAGTCATGGTTCGGTCTTCCCTGTCGCTCCCGCGCCCTATAGCCGCGGAAACCCCGAAAAGTCCAACCGCATTTGCCTGCTCCGCGCCTTGAAGCACGCCGCAGGCCGGCGCATGATGCCGACCGCGGCCCGCCGGCCCGGAGCGAGCGAGATGGACCAGCTGACCCTCAACCCCGAATTCCTCCGCAGCCTCATCTTCAAGTTGCGCGCGGTGATGGCCCAGGAGGAAATGGTCTCGCCCGACAGCGGATCGAACCCCTCGGACGACGAACGCGCCGCCACGTTGCAGGAATCCCCCGACAACCTCACCCGCGCCGAGATCGAGGCCCAGCTGGACGACCTCGAGCCCGACCAGCAGGCCGAACTGATCGCCCTGATGTGGATCGGCCGCGGCGACCTCGAGCCCGAGGAGTGGGACGAGGCCCTGGTTCTCGCCGCCGACCGCAACGCCAACTCGACCTCCGAATACCTTCTCACCCATCCCCACGCCGCGGACTACCTCGACGAGGGGCTCGACCGCCTGCTCGACGGCTCGGACCTGATGGAGACCGGGGAGTATTGAGCCCGGCGCGGTGGACGGCTTGAGGTGGTCAACGATCTCGAAACTCTCGGACTCGTTGCGCTGTGTCCGAACCCGGCGCACACGCGCGCCCCGCTCGTTGCCCTGACCGAACGCGGCTAGACGGCGTATCGGGCCACGCAAGCGCTGCGCGTTCTCTGGACGGAAGAGATCGCCCGACGGCTCGGGTCCCACGATGCGGCGGCGGCGCGCGACACGCTCGCAGCGCTGCGCCGGGCGCTGTAGCGGGCGCGGCGGGACGTGGCTTGCGCGCGCGCGGACGCAGCATGGCTACGTCGGAAGGGAGCGCAGCACGAATCCCGGCCTTGCGGGTCAGCCCATGCACCGGTTCTTGCCCGCGGCCTTGGCGCGCAGCAGCATCGCCTCCGCAGCGCGGAGCCAATCGAGCGGTTCGACGAAGTCGTCGCGGAATTCGGTCGCGCCGACGCTGACGGTGAACCCGAGCCCCGGATGCCCGTCGATCCTGGCGCGGCTGATCTGGGTGCAGATCCGGCCGAGTGCGGCAAGTGCGCCCGCGACCGGC
>JANNOT010000151.1:0-4208 GCA_031399375.1 Paraoceanicella sp. | reverse complement strand
GCGAGGCGAGGCCGGTCGCACAGGCGCAGGGCAGGCACGCAGGCGACCGGCGGGTCTGCGTTGCCCGTGCCATCCGCCACGTCGACTGCAACGAACCGGACCGGTCCGGCGATGCGTCGACCGCTGCGGGGCCGCAGGTTTACTTCGGGGCACCCCTCCGCCACCCTCATATCTGGCACGTCACCGCGGACCAGCGCGGTCCGGGTCGCGCGGTGGCAGGAGGGGGTCGGGGTGCGGGCGGGCGGTGTCGTGGGCGTGATCCTGGCCGGTGGGCTCGGCCGTCGCATGGGGGGCGTGGAAAAGGCGCTGGTGCCTCTCGCCGGACACCCCCTCGCGGCTTGGGTTGCCGCCACCCTGGGGCCGCAGGTCGCGACGCTTGCCCTGAACGCCAACGGCCCGGCGGACGCCTACGCGGCCCTGGGGCTGCCGATCCTTCCCGATCCGGTGCCGGATCGTCCCGGGCCGCTCGCCGGGGTGCTCGCGGCCCTCGACTGGGCTGCCATGCGGGGCGCGCGTGCGGTCGTCACCGTGCCCTGCGACACCCCGTTTCTGCCGCATCTGCTCGTGATGGCCCTGCGCATGGCCGAGCACGGGCATGGCACGCCGACGGTCATGGCCGCGACGGGCGTTCCCGGCCAGCCGGTGGGCCTGCACCCCACCGTCGCGCTCTGGCGCACCGACACCCGCCCGGCCCTCGCCGCGGCCCTCGCGGCGGGCGAGCGGCGGGTCCGCGTGGTCATGGAGCGGATCGGGACCGCCGCGATCGCCTTTCCCCCCGCGGACCCCGATCCGTTCGCGAACCTCAACACGCCCGAGGACCTTCGCCGGGCCGAGCGCCACATCGGGCGCGGGACACACCCTTCTCTCCCGCCGGGTCGGGTGCTAGAGACGCGAGCCGCGGGTTGCACCGTAACGCTTCGTGGGGGTCCGGCGGGATAGCCTGCTTCCCGCCGCGGACGGACCGGCGGAGGATCGGGGACGCGCGGGTGAAGGTCTACGGCATCATCGGCTGGAAGAACGCGGGCAAGACCACGCTGATGGAGCGGCTCGTGGCCGAGATCGCGGGCCGCGGTCTTGTGGTGTCCACCATCAAGCACACCCATCACGGCGTCGATCTCGACCAGCCGGGCAAGGACAGCTTTCGCCACCGCGCCGCCGGTGCGCAGGAGGTCGTGCTCGCCTCGGCCGCCCGCTGGGCGCTGATGGTGGAGAACCGCGCCGGAGAGCCGCCGCTGGCCGCGATCCTGGCCCGCATGGCCCCGGCGGATCTGGTGCTGGTCGAGGGGTATAAGCGCGACGGCCATGCCAAGATCGAGGTGCACCGCGCCGCGACCGACCGCCCGCTGATGGCGGGCGCGGACCCCACGGTCCGGGCGGTCGCGACCGATGTGGAGCGGGCAGCGCTCGGGCTTCCCGACCCGCGGTTTCCCGTCTTTGCGCTCGACGATGCCCCCGGGGTCGCCACGTTCATCCTTGCGGCCACCGGCCTGGGGGGCGGGGCATGAGCGGGGGGATCGGCTCGCGCGCGGGGGTGCTGACATCCGCCTATTTCGCCATGCTCTTCCTGCCGTTCGGCGTCCATCTGCCGTTCTGGCCGGTCTGGCTGAGCGACTGGGGCCTGAGCCCGGCCGAGATCGGCGCCTACACCGCCGCCGGGGTCGCGGTGCGCATCGTCTCTGGCATGATGATCCCGATCCTGGCCGAATGGCTCGACCAGAGACGCCTGACGCTCGCCGTTCTCTCGATCGTGGGATCGGGTCTTTTTGCACTCCATGCCCTGGTCGAGGAGAAGGCGGCGCTCTTTCTCCTCACCCTGGCGAGCGCGGGGGTGTTCGCGAGCCTCTGGCCGCTTGCCGAGGCGCTGGGGAATGCGGCGGCCCGGACCGCCCCGTTTCCCTATGCCCAGGCGCGCGGGATCGGATCGGCGGCGTTTCTCGCGACGAACGTGGTCGGGGGGCTGCTGGTCGCGCACTACGGCTCGGGTGCGGTGCTCTGGTGGATGGTCGCGACGCTGATGCTGGCCGCGCCCCTCGCCCTCGTGCATCCGGGCGGGGGCAAGGTGGGGCGGGCGAACCGGGCGAGCTGGGCGGACCGCCGGGCGCTTCTCGGCAGCCCGGTCTTTCTCCTCTTCGCCGGGGCGACGGCGTTGATCCAGTCAAGCCACGGGGTGCTCTATGTCCTGGCGTCCGTGCACTGGCGCGCGCTCGGGATCGGCGACGGCACGATCGGCGCGCTCTGGGCCATAGGGGTGGGGGCCGAGGTGCTCCTGATGGTCGTCTTCGGGGCGCGCCTGATCGGGTGGCTCGGTCCGGTGGGGGCGATGGTGCTGGGCGGGGGGGCCGCGGTCCTGCGCTGGGGGCTGATGTGCCTCGATCCGGTGGGGCCCTGGCTCTGGCTGCTCCAGGCCACCCATGCGCTCAGCTTCGCGCTGACCCATCTGGGGCTGATGGCGTTCCTGCAGATGACCGTCAGCGACCGGATGGGGGCCACCGGGCAGGCATTGACCGTCCAGCTTGCGGGCGGCGTCGCGATGGCGGCCGCCATGGCTGCCGCCGGGGCCGCCTATCCCGTGCTGGGGGGCGGGATCTACGGGGTTGCGGCGGCGATGGCCGTGGCGGGGACCCTCCTTGCCCTGCGCTTGCGCCGGGTCTGGGATGGCGGTCCGCTCGCGATCGCGGGGGTCAGTCGAACGCGCCGTGAACGCGCGCGAGGAGCATGAACGCACGGCCCGTACGCGTCTCGCCCAGGGCCGCGATCTCGGCCTCGCTCGCCTCGGCGCACATGCGCCGCAGGACCACGTCGAACCGGCGCAGGAAATGCAGGGCCGTGTCGCGGAATACCGCATCGCCCTTGGACCGCGCCCGTGCCGCCCCGACGGCGGCGGGGTCGTCGAGCGCGCCGAGCCCCGCGACATCCACCCCCCTCAGGCCGTGGGCAAAGGCGATCCAGAGCCGGGCGGGGACCGGCCCGGGATCGAGATCGTCCATGTAGATGCCGTCCTGCGACAGGAGGGTCAGCACGTCCTCGGCCGACCGCAGGCAGACCCCGAGCGCGTGGTCGCGCATCGCGCGGCGCAGGGCGCGGAAACCCTCGGTATCCGTCTCGGTCTGGGGAAAGTTGAGCGCGCGCAGGATCTCGGGCCAGGGTGGCGGATCGCCCGTCTCGCCGCCCGGCTGGGCGTCGAGGGGGAGCGACGCCTGCCCCGCCTCCGCCGTCTCGGGCGCGGCGCGACGGGGCCGCGGTGGCGGTTCAGCCCGCGCCAGCAACGTCTCGATAGCGCGGCCCGAGCTGGCCTGCTGCGCCTCGACGCGGGCGAGCGTCTCGGACAACCGGGCCGGATCCTCCACCCGCGCCTCCATCCGCGCGAGCGCGGCCCGGATCTCGGCCCGCTCGCGCGCCGCCGCCTCGCGCTCGGCCAGGGCCGTCGTGCGTTCTTCGGCCGCGGCTGCGGCGCGGGTTTCCATCCGCACCAAAGCGGCGCGGATTTCGGCGCGCTCCTCGCTCAATGCCGCAGGTCCGCGTTCGGGCCCGGTTTCGGGCGCGCCGTCCGGCCCGTCATCGCCGCCGCCGGCAGGCACGGCTTCGGCGCGCGCCTCCATCCGCGCCAAAGCTGCGCGGATTTCATCGCGCTCGGCGGCTGCGGCCGATTGCGCCTGCACGAGGGCCTCGTCATCGGCGGCCCGGCCCGTCGCGGCGGCTTCCATCCGGGCCAGGGCACGGCGGATCTCGTCGCGCTCGGCGCGCAGGGCCGCCTGGTCCTCGACCCCGCGGACGGTCACCTCCTCCATGCGCGCCAGCACGGCGCGGATCTCCGCCCGTTCGCGTGCGGCCGCGGCAGCCTCGGCACCGAGCGTCTCGCGCCCCGCCAGGGCCGCGGCTGCCATGCCCTCCATCCGCATCAGGGCCGCGCGGATTTCCTCGCGCGCATCGAGGGCGCCAGGGTCACCGGTCCCCTCCGCCGCCCGCGCCTCCATGCGCAGGAGCGCGCGGCGGATGTCCTCGCGCTCCTGCCGCGCTGCCTCGGCCTCGGCCTGCAGCGCGGGGGGCACGCCGCCTGCCTCGGCCGCGCGCGTTTCCATCCGCGCGAGCGCGGCATGGATCGCGGCCAGCGTCGCCTCGGCCTCCGCGCCACGGGCGTCGTCCCGCGCCCCGGTGTCGCGCCTGCCCTGGGTGCTTTCCTCGAGCCGGGCAATGACGGAGCGCATCTC
>JANNOT010000142.1:0-6166 GCA_031399375.1 Paraoceanicella sp. | reverse complement strand
ACCCCGCCCATCCCGCCGAGGTACCCGGCGTGATCGAGGCCGCGGTGGCGGGGGTGATCGGCACGGGGACGCGGGCGCTGCTGATCGGGGGGGACCACTTCATCACCTACCCGAGCCTCGAGGCCCATGCGGCGCTACATGGCCCCCTCGCGCTCATCCATTTCGATGCCCATACCGACACCTGGCCGGGGGATGCGACGGACATCAACCATGGGACAATGTTCTGGCATGCGGTGCGCGAGGGGCTGATCGACCCCGCCCGCTCTATCCAGATCGGGATCCGCACGACCAACGACGATCCCATGGGTGTGCTGATCCGCGATGCGGCCGAGGTGCACGGGGCGCCGCTCGCCGAGACCATCGCCGCCATCCGGGACCGGGTCGGAACGGCGCCCGCCTATCTCACCTTCGATATCGATTGCCTCGATCCGGCCTTTGCCCCCGGCACCGGCACGCCGGTGGTCGGCGGGCTGTCGTCGCACCAGGCGATGGGGATCCTGCGCGGTCTGGCGGGGCTCGATATCCGGGGCGGGGACGTGGTGGAGGTCTCGCCCCCCTATGACGTGGCCGAGATTACGGCGCTCGCCGGGGCGACGGTGGCGCTTCAGCTTCTGTGTCTTTACGCCCTGGCCCCGTCCGGGGCGTGAGGCGGGTCAGCCGAGCCGGGCCTCGATCTCCGCCTTGAACGCGTCGAAGCCCATGTTACCGAATTTCTCGCCGTTGATCATGAACGACGGCGTCGAATCGATCCCGTCGCGCTCCGCGTTTGCCTGATAGCCCTGGACGAGCGCGTTGGCATAGGTCTGGTCGCCAAGGCAGGCGTTGATCTGGTCGTCGGTCAGCGCGGCCAGACGACCGATCTTGCGCAGGTTCTCGGCGACCGCCGCATCACCCTCGCCCACGGTCCAGTCGCGCTGGGTGCGGTAGATCTCGTCGACCATGCCGAAATAGCGCATCTGCCCGCCGCAGCGCGCCACCATGGTGGCCCAGAGACCGAAGCGGTCGAAAAACACCTCGCGGAACACCAGCCGGACCTTTCCCGTCTCGATGAACTCGGTCTTGATCAGGGGCAGCACGTCGCGGTGGAACGTCGCGCAATGGGGGCATGTGAACGAGGCGTATTCGATGATCGTGACCGGCGCATCGGCATTGCCGAGCGACATCTCGACGAGGCGCGGATCGGCCTCCTGCGCCCGGGCGACACCCGCCACGGACATGGCGGCGCCGAGCGCGAGAAGGTGGCGGCGGGTCATCGGGATCATCGGCGGGGTCCTTTGCGCGGGCTGGTCTCGGGGTTGGGGGCCCGCGCGGCGATGCGCGTGGCCAACTTGGTCAAGGCAGCCCGTAGCGCATCATCGCCCACATCGGCAAGCGCCGCCGATACCGCGGGGGTAGGCCCGGGGCCGGGCTCGGGGGATGGTGCGGGGGCAAAGGGCGACGCGGCTTCGGCAAAGCCCCCGCCGCCCGCCGCGGGGGCGAGCCGGAGGCGTGCGACCGCGCGGTAGCCGCAGGCGGCGTTGATGCGATCGAGCAGCGCCGGGGCCATCATGTCGATCTCTGGCCCATGTCCGGGGCGGATCGAGAGGGTTAGCGTGGCGCCGAGCCCGCCGGGACCGTGGCCCATGCGCAGCGGCGTGCAGATCGCCGCGACCTCGCCCCCCGCGATGCCCGCCCAATCGGTCAGGATGCGTCCCTCGGCAAAGCCGCGCTTTCTGGTCGCGGCGTCGATGCTGCCGCGAAGGTAGCCCGCGGCGGGGGCAAATCCGCGGCCGCGGGGCGCGCTGCCCCCCTTGCCATTCGTCCGCGATCTGGGATCCTGTCCGGCCATGTCGCGCCCCCTTCCCGATCATCATATCGACCCCGCCGCCATGGCGCAGCCACAAATCGCCGTGAGCGCGGGGGCCGACGCCCTCCTGGCCTGGTACGACCGCCATGCGCGGCGCCTGCCCTGGCGGGTGGCGCCGGGGTCGGACGAGCGCGCCGATCCCTACCGCGTCTGGCTGTCGGAGGTCATGCTCCAGCAGACCACGGTCGCCGCGGTCATCCCGTATTTCGCGCGGTTCACGACCGCCTGGCCGACCGTCGAGGCGCTCGCGGCGGCCGAAGACGGCGCAGTGATGGCGGCCTGGGCGGGGCTCGGCTACTACGCCCGGGCGCGCAACCTGCTCGCCTGCGCCCGGGCGGTGGCCGCGCGCGGCGGGTTTCCGCGGACCGAGGCCGGGCTTTCCGCCCTGCCGGGGGTAGGCCCCTACACCGCGGCGGCCGTGGCGGCGATTGCCTTCGGCGAACCCGCGGTCGTGGTGGACGGGAATGTGGAGCGGGTGATGGCCCGCCTTCACGCGGTCGAGGCGCCCCTGCCCGGGGCACGGCCCGTGCTCCGCCGCCTCGCAGCCGCGTTGACCCCGCGCACCCGGCCGGGCGATTATGCGCAAGCGGTCATGGATCTGGGTGCGACGATTTGCACCCCCCGCAGCCCGGCCTGCGGGATCTGTCCGTGGCGCGACCCCTGCACGGCACGCGCGGCTGGGATCGCGGCGGCGCTGCCGCGCAAGGCCGTGAAGCCCACCAAGCCCCGTCGCCGGGGCATCGCGTATCTCGCCCGGCGCACCGACGGGGCGGTGCTGGTCGAGACACGGCCCGCGCGGGGGCTGCTCGGCGGGATGCTCGGGCTTCCGGGACCCGCATGGGCGGCCGAGGTGCAACCGGCGCCACCCTTCGCCGCACCCTGGCGGCCTGCAGGTTCGATCCGGCATGTGTTCACCCATTTCGAGCTGCAGCTCGACGTGATGGTGGCCCAGGTCGGCGGGGGGCCCGGCGACTTCCGCCCCCTCGATCCACGCGACCTGCCGACTGTGTTTCGCAAGGCACTGGTGCGCGGGCTGGACGCACTCGACGGCGGGTGAGACCGGACGCGACAGTGCCGTGGCGACCCGATTGCCTTGACCGGCACTGGGAGCAGGCATCGACCGGACACAGGCCGCGTGCGCAGGATCCGCTGCGACCGGCCGCCCGGGCGTCACCCCATGCCCGCGTCGAGCTCGGCGCGTACCTGCTGGCGCAGCACATCGATGGGGGCCGGCTCGCCCCCGCGCTTGAAATGCCAGTACGTCCAGCCGTTGCAGGCGGGCAGGTTGTCCAGCGCGCAGGCGACCTGGTGGATGGACCCCTTCACATCCGCCGCGATCAGGGTGCCGTCCGCCCGCACCTTGGCCGTGTGGCGTCCGTGGTACGACCAGAGCAGCTCGCCCGGGTGCAGCAGCCCGCGTTCCACCAGCGTGCCGAACGGAATGCGCGGCTCGGCGCGCTTTGATCCCGTGACGCGCAGCGCGTCAGCGTCCAGGGGCCGGACCGCGGCAAGCCGCGCCTCTGCGACACGGATATAGGCGGCCTCGCGCTCGATCCCGATGTAGTGGCGGCCCAGGCGCTTGGCGGCGGCCCCCGTCGTGCCCGTGCCGAAGAAGGGATCGAGCACCACGTCGCCGGGGTTGGTCGTGCCGATCAGGATCCGGTGCAGGAGCGCCTCGGGCTTCTGGGTCGGGTGGGCCTTCGCGCCGCCGTCATCCTTCAGCCGCTCCGCCCCCGCGCAGATCGGGATCGTCCAGTCCGAGCGCATCTGAAGGCCGTCGTTCAACCCCTTGAGCGCATCATAGTTGAAGGTGTAGCGCCCCGCCTCGGTCCGCGCGGCCCAGATCAGCGTCTCATGCGCGTTGGTCAGGCGCTTGCCGCGGAAATTCGGCATCGGGTTGGTCTTGCGCCAGATGACGTCGTTGAGGATCCAGAAGCTCAGATCCTGGAGCGCGGCCCCCAGGCGGAACACGTTGTGGTAGGACCCGATCACCCAGATCGCCCCGTCGGGCTTGAGCACGCGCCGTACGGCACCGAGCCAGTCGCGGGTAAAGCGGTCATAGGCCGCAAAGCTCGCGAACTGGTCCCACGCCTCGTCCACCGCCGCGACGCGGGAATTGTCCGGGCGATGCAGGTCGCCGCGCAACTGGAGGTTGTAGGGCGGATCGGCAAACACCAGGTCCACGGACGCCTCCGGCAGCGTCTCCATCAGCGCGATGCAATCGCCGGCAAGGATCGTGTCGAGCGGAAGGCTGAGGGCGGGTCGGCGGGCGGGCATGGGATCCCCGGGATGCGTGCGGCAGCGCGAGAGTGCCCCAGCGCCGATTCGCCGTCAAAGTGTATTTTGAATCAATGATTTGAAGCGCGCTCTTCACACAATATCTTGTGGATGGGGCGGAATGTCCGTCTATGGTGGGGGGTGACGCCGAGGGCAAGCAGCGCCGCGGCATGGGCGCGGGTGCCGTAGCCCTGGTTCGTCTCCCACCCATAGCCCGGATGCGAGCGGGCAAGCTCGGCCATGATCGCGTCGCGCGCGACCTTCGCCACGATGGAGGCGGCGGCGATCGAGAGCGACCGGCGGTCCCCGTCCGGCACGGCGCGCGCGGGGCAGCCGAGGCCCGGCGGAAGCTGGCGCCCGTCGATCAGCGCCACGCGCGGGACAAGGGCGAGCGCGCCCAGCGCACGGCGCATCGCAAGATGGCTGGCCTGCAGGATGTTCATCGCCGCGATCTCCTCCACCCCCGCCCGGCCGATACCCACGGCGGCCGAAGCGCGGATCGCGGCGTCAAGCGCGACCCGGCGGCGGGGCGACAGCCGCTTGGAATCGTCGATGCCCTCGGGGATGCGATCGGGGTCGAGGATGACGGCGGCGGCCACCACCGGGCCCGCCCAGGGACCGCGCCCCACCTCGTCGAGCCCCGCCACCATGGGGCCAAGCTCCCGTTCCATCGCGAAATCCGGCATGGGCGCAGTCTGACCGGCCACGCCACGCGGTCAAGGCCACCTCAGAACAGCGAGAGCTGATCCCCGGCGCGCGGAGGGACCGCAAAGAGGTCGGTGCGCAGCGGCGCGCGGTCGGGCTTCAACCCCAGCCGGGTCCGCGCCGCGTCTACCCTGCGGGCGATGAGCTGGGCATAGACCCCCTCGCCCGTCATCCGCCTGCCCCAGGCGGCATCATAGTCCTTGCCCCCGTGCAGCTCGCGGACATAGCGCAGGATGCGCGCGGCCCGGTCGGGGAAATGCTCGGCCAGCCAGTCGCGGAAGAGATCCTTGACCTCCAGCGGCATGCGCAGCGCGACATAGCCGGCATGGGTCGCCCCCGCCCCTGCGGCGGCGGCCAGGACCGTCTCGATCTCCTGATCGTTCAGCGCGGGGATGACGGGGGCCATCAGGACCGCGACCGGGCAGCCCGCGCGCACCAGCGCCGTGATGGCGCGCAGGCGCGCCGTGGGCGAGGAGGCGCGCGGCTCCATCAGCCGCGACAGCCGGTTGTCGAGCGTGGTCACCGAAAGCGCCACGCGCGCGATGCCCCGCCGTCCCATGTCGCCGAGGATGTCCGCGTCCCGCGCCACCAGCGCGCCCTTGGTCACGATGGTGACGGGATGCCCGTGCTCGGCCAGCACCTCGAGGATCCCGCGCATGATGCGGTGCGTGCGCTCCAGCGGCTGGTAGGGATCGGTATTGGTGCCAATCGCGATGGGGGCCGGGACATAACCCGGCCGGCGCAAGGTGTCGGCGAGCAGCGCGGGGGCATCGGGCTTGATGGTGATCCGCGTTTCGAAATCGAGCCCGGGCGACAGGCCCAGATAGGCGTGGCTCGGGCGGGCAAAGCAGTAGATGCAGCCATGCTCGCAGCCCCGGTAGGGATTGATCGACCGGTCGAACGGCACGTCCGGCGAGGTGTTGCGGGACAGGATCGAGCGGCTGCGATCGATGGTGATCGTGGTCACGAGCGATGCCGTCGCCGCGTCGTCCCCACCCCAGCCATCGTCGAAGGTCGAGCGGCGCTCGCGCTCGAACCGGCCGACGGCATTGGTCACCGCCCCGCGTCCGCGGCGCAGGCGGGGATCGATCCGGGTTCCGTCCACCATCCCGCGTCTCCACGCCTCGCCGATTCCGTTGGGTCAGGATAGGAACAATTAGGGAACATAGCCAGCGCCGCCTCGCGCAGATGTGACGGGGCGGCACGGGCAGGCGGTCTACGTCCTGGATTGTAAAAGCTGGGAGGGTACCGGGATGCGTCAGCATGCCATTGCATCGGTCGTGTTCCTGTCCATGACCGCCTGCGGGACTGCGTCCCTCGGCGGCGCGACATCGGTCC
>JANNOT010000133.1:0-13194 GCA_031399375.1 Paraoceanicella sp. | reverse complement strand
CGGTTCGAGCCGCGCGGCCACAGCCCCGGGACGTTCCTGCCCGTGGCCGAGGCGCCGGGCCGCGAGTTTCCCATGACGCTCGACCTCAGGCGCCCGGTCGGGGTCTGAGGGGGTGGCGGCGGGTGCCGAACAGGCCATCCCCGACGGGGCGGCCCTGATCGCGGGCTACCGGGCGCTGCCCGGCGTGCCCGACGAGATGGTGGACGCGACCGGCGCGATCCGCCCGGTCTGGCGCCCGTTCCTTGCCGCGCTGTCACGCATGAACCGGGCGCAGATCGACAAGCGGTTCGCGCGGGCCGACCAGTACCTGCGCGATGCCGGGGTCTATTACCGGGTCTACGGCGATGCGACGTCAAAGGATCGCGACTGGCCGCTCAGCCACATTCCGGTGCTGATCGATGGCGCGGAATGGCGGGCGCTGGAGACGGGGCTGATCCAGCGCGCCGAACTGCTCGAGGCGATCCTGTCGGACCTCTACGGTCCCGCCCGGCTGGTGGCCGAAGGGTTCCTTCCCCCCGGTCTGGTGGCGGCGAGCCCGGAATACCTGCGTCCGCTGGTGGGGATCAAGCCGGCGGGGGGCCACCACCTGCACTTCGTGTCCTTCGAGGTCGGGCGCGGGCCCGATGGCGGCTGGTGGGTGCTGGGGGACCGGACCCAGGCCCCGTCGGGCGCGGGCTTCGCGCTCGAGAACCGCGTCGCGACCGCCCGCGCGTTTTCCGACATCTATGGCGAAATGCATGTCCACCGCCTCGCCGGGTTCTTCCGCGCGTTCCGCGACGCGCTCCAGCATCTGGGAGAGCTGGGCGAGGGGCGGGTCGCGATCCTCACCCCCGGTCCGCTGAACGAGACGTATTTCGAGCATGCCTACATCGCCCGCTACCTCGGGTTCGTGCTGTTGCAGGGCGACGATCTGACGGTGGTCGACGGGCAGGCGATGGTGCGCACGGTTGCGGGGCTTCGCCCGATCAGCGTGCTCTGGCGGCGGATGGACGCCGCGTTCGCCGACCCGCTGGAGCTGAACCAGGACAGCCGGATCGGGACGCCGGGCCTGGTGGATGCGTTGCGGGCGGGCAGGCTTGCCATGGTCAACGCGCTCGGGTCGGGGCTGATCGAGACGCGGGCGTTCCTCGCGTTTCTTCCCGCGCTCAGCCGAAGGCTGCTGGGCGAGCCGCTCATCCTTTCTTCGATCGCCACGTGGTGGTGCGGGGGCGAGACGGAGCGAAAGCATGTGACCGACCATCTCGACCGGATGATGATCGGCCCCGCGCTCTCGACCCGGTTGCCCTTCGACGATACCCAGGCAACGGTGCTGGGGGCGAGCCTTCGCGCCTCGGCCCGGGCCGCGGCCACCGCCTGGATCGGCAAGGAGGCGGGGCGTCTTGTGGGGCAGGAGGCGGTGACGCTGTCGACCACCCCGGCCTGGGTCAATGGCCAGCTGGTGCCCCGCCCGCTCAGCCTGCGCGTCTTCGCCGCCCGCACGCCCCAGGGCTGGACCATCCTGCCCGGCGGATTTGCCCGCATCGGGCGGTCCGAGGATCCCACCGCCATCACCATGCAGCGCGGCGGGACCGCGGCCGATGTCTGGGTGGTCAGCGATGCCCCGGTCGAGCAGACCTCGCTCCTGCCCGATGTCGGTCTGGGTTTCACCCGGGCGACGCCGGTCAGCCTGCCGAGCCGGGCGGCCGACAACCTGTTCTGGCTCGGCCGCTACATCGAGCGGGCCGAGGGGCTGCTGCGCATTCTGCGCGCCTATCACGGGCGGCTTGCCGAGACCGACGATCCCGACATGCCGCTGCTCGCGCATATCCGGGTCTATCTCGACGATCTCGGGATCGACGCGGACGAGCCGATCCCCCAGTCGCTCGTGCGCAACGTGGACGGCGCGATCCGCAGCGCGGCGCAGATCCGGGACCGCTTTTCGGTCGATGGCTGGCTCGCGCTCACCGATCTGGGCAAGGTCGTGGGCCAGTTCCGCGCCCGGGTGACCGAGGGGGACGACGCGACCCGCGCGGTCACGGTCCTTTTGCGCAAGATCGCGGGTTTCGCGGGGCTTGTGCACGAGAACATGTACCGCTTCACCGGCTGGCGTTTTCTGGCCATCGGGCGGGGGATCGAGCGGGGGCTGCACATGTCGCGGCTGCTGGCCCACCTGACGGGACCCAAGGCACCCGATGGCGCGCTCGACATGATGCTCGAGATCGGGGACAGCGTCATGACCCATCGGCGGCGCTACAGCGTGTCGACCAACGACCTGACCGTACTCGACCTTCTGGCGCTCGACGCGCTCAACCCCCGATCGATCCTCTACCAGCTCGACGAGATCCGGCGCGAGACCGCCCTTTTGCCCCTCGACAAGTCCGGCCCCCCGCCGTCGGGCCTGATGCGCGAGGTGATGCGGATCGAGAACGGCCTTGCCATCCGTACACCTGAGGCGCTGACGTCCCGGCGGCTGACGCGGCTTGCGCGCGACCTGGAGCGGCTGGCCGACCATTTCGCGCGCACCTACATGGGATAGGCGATGCTCTACGACATCAAGCTGGTGATCCGCTATGCCTATGAGGCGCCCGTGGCGGGCGGGCGGCACCTTATGCGGGTCATGCCGCGGGCGATCTGCGGCGGGCAGCGGCTGATCGCGGGATCGCTTGCCATCGGCCCCCGTCCGTCCGACCGCACCGATCGCACAGATTTCTTCGGCAATGCGCTGACCATGGTGGCATTCCGGGACGGGCATCTCGATCTCGCGGTCGAGATGCTGGCACGGGTCGAGGTGGCGGCGGTGGAGGAGGAGCTGGACGTGTCCCCCAGCCTGCCGCATCTGCGCGACGAGATTGCGGCCGCCCTCGTGCTGACCGCGGCCGCCCCGCACCACTTCCTGGGGCCAAGCCCGCGCATCCCGTCGGACGCGATGATCGCCGACCACGCCCGCGCCGCGGTCGCGGGGGCCGAGACGGTGCGCATCGCCGTCGAACGGCTGGGCCAGGCGATCCACCGGGATTTCACCTATGACGGAAAAGCGACGAAGGTCGACACGACGCCCCGCCAGGCCTTCGACCTCAAGCGCGGGGTGTGCCAGGATTTCAGCCATATCATGATCTGCGGCCTGCGTGCGCTCGGCATCCCTGCGGGCTATGTCAGCGGCTTCCTGCGCACCGAACCGCCAAAGGGCAGGCCCCGGCTCGAAGGCGCGGATGCGATGCATGCCTGGGTCCGCGCCTGGGGCGGGCAGGAGGCGGGCTGGATCGCCTATGACCCCACCAACCGGATATGGGCGGGGACCGATCACATCGTGGTCGCCCATGGCCGGGACTATGGCGATTGTGCGCCGGTGATCGGGGTCCTGCGCACCTTCGGCGGGCATGAAACCAGCCAGTCGGTGGACGTGATCCCGGTCGGCGATCCGGCCTGACCCCCGGATGCGGGCGGGGTTGACGCCCGGATCCCGCCCGTTAAGGTTGGGCTTGCAGCCAGAAACGCGCCTGCCACGGGTATCCCGACAGGGACCCGAAGGTCGGGCCGGACCAATGGGGAGGATTTCCATGACCATCATTGCGCGCATCTCTGCCGCGTTCGCCGCGGCTGTCATGGGTATCGGTGTGCCGGGCGCCGGGGGCGTCGGTGCCGCGAACCTTGCGATCTCCTGCGGGGCCGTGGGGGCGGAGCTGGAATTCTGCAAGCAGGGCGTGGACGCCTGGGCGGCAAAGACGGGGAACACGGTCACCATCGTCTCCACCCCGAACTCCACCACAGAGCGCCTGGCGCTCTACCAGCAGCTTCTCGCCGCCGGGGCCGACGACATCGACGTGTTCCAGATCGACGTGATCTGGCCAGGCATCCTCGGCACCCATTTCATCGACCTCAAACCCTATTCCGCGGGGGCCGAGGCGGCACATTTCCCCGCGATCGTGTCCAACAACACCATCGAGGGCGAGCTGAAGGCGATGCCCTGGTACACCGATGCGGGCATCCTCTACTACCGCCGCGACCTGCTGGAAAAGCATGGCAAGGCCGTGCCGACGACCTGGGCCGAGCTGACCGAGACCGCGCAGGCCGTCCAGGACGCCGAGCGTGCGGCGGGTGTCGCGGGCATGTGGGGCTACGTGTTCCAGGGCCGCGCGTATGAGGGGCTGACCTGCAACGCGCTCGAATGGATCGACAGCTTCGGCGGCGGCGCGGTGGTGGATGACGCGGGCGAGATCACGGTCAACAATCCCAACGCGGTTGCGGCGCTGACCCAGGCCTCGACCTGGATCGGCTCGATCACCCCCGAAGGCGTCCTGAACTATGCCGAGGAGGAGGCACGCGGCGTGTTCCAGTCGGGCAATGCCGTGTTCATGCGCAACTGGCCCTATGCCTGGTCGCTGGCGCAATCTCCCGACAGTCCGATCCGCGACAAGGTGGGCGTGGCGGCCCTGCCCAGGGGTGGCGATGCGGGCAAGGCGTCGGGGACGCTCGGCGGCTGGCAGCTTGCGGTATCGAAGTATTCGGCCAATCCCGAGATCGCCGCCGATCTGGTGATGTACCTGACCTCCGAGGCCGAGCAGAAGCGCCGCGCCATCGCGGGCTCCTACAACCCGACCATCGACACGCTCTACCAGGACCCCGAGGTCCTGGCGGCGGCTCCGTTCTTCGGCAGTCTCTACGCAACCTTCACCAATGCCGTCGCCCGTCCATCGCGCGCCACGGGCGAGAAGTACAACCGCGTCTCGACCGCATTCTGGAACGCAGCGCACGGGGTCCTGTCGCGGCAGACCACGCCCGAGGCCGCGCTTGTCGCGCTCCAGGCGGAACTGGACGGGGTCAAGCGGCGGGGCTGGTAGTCCCGCGGCCCCGCCGGACCCCCGCCATGGGTGGAGAGCTTTCCCGGGCCAAGGTGCGCGCGGCACTCGTGTTCCTCGCCCCCATGCTGGCCGTCCTGGCGCTCGTCGCCGGATGGCCGCTCTTGCGCACGATCTGGTTCAGCTTCACGGATGCGAACCTGTCCGATCTCGGCGCGCGCCGGTTCATCGGGCTCGACAATTTCTGGAACGACGAGTGGGGCGGGCTTCTGAAGGATCCCGACTGGTGGCTCGCGGTCTGGAACACGCTGTCCTTCACGGTGATCTCGGTGTCGCTCGAAACGGTGCTCGGCCTGATCGTGGCGCTCGCGCTCAACGTGAAGTTTCCCTACCGGGGCGTCGTGCGCGCGGCGATCCTGATCCCCTGGGCGATCCCCACGATCGTGTCGGCCAAGATGTGGGGCTGGATGCTGCACGACCAGTTCGGCATGCTCAACGACCTCGGGATGGCCGTGGGGCTGCTGTCGGCACCGGTCGCCTGGACGGCGAGCCCCGACACCGCGATGTGGGCGGTGGTGATCGTGGACGTGTGGAAGACCACACCCTTCATGGCGCTCCTCATCCTGGCGGGGCTGCAGATGCTGCCCTCGGACTGTTACGAGGCCGCGCGGGTGGACGGGATCCACCCGGTGCGGGTGTTCTTCAAGGTGACGCTGCCGCTGGTCTACCCCGCACTGATGGTCGCCGTCATCTTCCGCGCGCTTGATGCGCTGCGCATCTTCGACCTGATCTATGTCCTCACGTCGAATTCGAAGGAGACGATGACGATGTCGGTCTATGCCCGCCAGCAGCTCGTGGATTTCCAGGACGTGGGCTACGGCTCGGCCGCCTCGACCATGCTGTTCCTGATCATCGCGGGACTGACGCTTGCCTATGTCGTGCTGGGGCGCGTCAAGCTGGGCGCGGACCCGCGATGACCGGGTGGGGCTGGCCGTCGAAGATCGCCTTTGCGCTGCTCTTGGTCGCGATCGCGCTCTTTGCGGTGTTCCCGTTCTACTACGCGATCGTGAGCAGCCTGAAGGCACCCTCGGACCTCTTCACCGTGACCTACTGGCCCACGTCCAACACCGACAATTACGCAGCGGTGTTCCGCGAGCAGCCCTTCGCGCGCAACATCTTCAATTCGGTGATCGTGGCGGTGGCGGTGGTGGTGATCTCGCTCACGCTCGGCACCACGGCGGCCTTTGCGCTGGGGCGGGTGCATTTCCGGGGCCGCGGGGCGCTTCTGCTCACCGTGCTCGGGGTGTCGATGTTCCCGCAGGTCGCGGTCCTGTCGGGGATGTTCGAGCTCATCCGGGCGCTCGGCATCTACAACAGCCTGTTCGGGCTGATCCTGTCGAACCTGATCCTGACCCTGCCCTTTACCGTCTGGGTGCTGACCACGTTCATGCGCGAGCTACCGAAGGAGCTGGAGGAGGCGGCCTATGTGGACGGGGCGACGCCGATGATCGTCGTGCGCAAGGTGTTCCTGCCGATCATGGGCCCGGCACTTGCCACCACGGGCCTGCTTGCCTTCATTGCCGCGTGGAACGAGTTTCTCTTCGCCCTGACCTTCACCCTGTCGAACGAGATGCGAACCGTGCCCGTCGCCATCGCGTTGATTACCGGAGCCTCGCAGTACGAGCTGCCCTGGGGCAACATCATGGCGGCATCGGTGATCGTGACCGTGCCGCTGATCGTCCTTGTGCTGATCTTCCAGCGCAAGATCGTCTCCGGCCTGACCGCCGGCGCAGTGAAGGGCTGAGCATATGTTCGTCGTCCCCGCACCGGGTGAAACCGCCAACCCCCGCCAGCTCGGCGGCGACGGCGACTGGTGGCGCGGCGGGGTGATCTACCAGATCTACCCCCGCAGCTTTCTCGACCTGACCGGCGACGGGATCGGCGACCTGCCGGGGATCGCGGCGCGGCTCGATTATGTCGCGGCGCTCGGCGTCGATGCGATCTGGATCTCGCCCTTCTTCAAGTCGCCCATGGCGGATTTCGGCTATGACGTGTCGGACTACCGCGACGTGGACCCGATGTTCGGCACGCTCGAGGATTTCGATCAGCTTCTGGACGGCGCGCACAAGCGCGGGATCCGGGTGATGCTCGACCTCGTGCTGTCGCACACCTCTGACAGGCATCCCTGGTTCCAGGAAAGCCGGGTCAGCCGGGACAACCCGCGCCATGACTGGTATGTCTGGGCGGACCCGCGGCCCGACGGGACGCCGCCGACCAACTGGCTGTCGATCTTCGGCGGATCGGCCTGGGAATGGGACAGCCGGCGGCGGCAGTACTACCTGCACAACTTCCTGACGAGCCAGCCGGACCTGAACTTCCACACCCCCGCCGTGCAGGAGGCGTTGCTGGATGTCGCGCGGTTCTGGCTGGACCGCGGGGTGGACGGGTTCCGGCTCGACACGGTGAACATGTATTTCCACGATGCGGAGCTGCGCGACAACCCGCCCATCGGCCAGGGTGCGGCCGTGAACGGGATGCCCGAGCAGAACCCCTATTCGATGCAGAACCCGCTCTACAACATCACCCGGCCCGAGAACCTGGTGTTCCTGGAGCGGCTGCGCAGCCTGCTGAACGAATACCCGGCGACGGCGATGGTGGGCGAGATCGGTTGCGTGACCGACATGTACGGCACGCTGGCCGATTATACCCACGGGTCCATCCGGCTCCACATGGCCTATAGCTTCGACTACATGTCGTCGCGGTTCTCCGCCGCCCATATCCGGGGCGTGTCGCAGAAGATGGCGGCGCAGGAGTTCAGCTGGCCGTCCTGGGCGTTCTCGAACCACGACGTGGAGCGGGTGATCAGCCGCTGGGGCCTGAGCGCGCACGGGACGCAGGCGGCGCCGCTGCTGCTCGCGCTGCTGACCAGCCTGCGCGGGTCGCCCTGCCTCTACCAGGGCGAGGAATTGGGGCTGACCGAGGCGGTCGTGCCCTACGAGATGCTGCGCGATCCCTATGGCATCCGGTTCTGGCCGGACTTCAAGGGCCGCGACGGCTGCCGGACGCCAATGCCCTGGAACCCTGCCGCGGCCCATGCGGGCTTCTCGGATGTCCAGCCCTGGCTGCCGGTGCCGCCCGACCACGTGGACCGCGCGGTCACGGTACAGGAGGCGGACCCAGGCTCGCCCCTGCACCGCGCCCGCACGTTCCTTGGCTGGCGGCGGGGGCGGGAGGAGCTGCGCAAGGGGGCAATCGCGTTCCACGACGCGCCCGAGCCCGTCGTCGCCTTCACCCGGCGCCATGGCGGGGTGCGGACGCTCTGCGTGTTCAACCTCGGGGCGGAGACGGTGCGGTTCGATGCAAGCGCGCTCGTTCCCCTCGCCCCGCTCGATGGTCACGGCTTCGGCGGCGCGGTCGAGGGGAACGTGGTCATCCTGGGGCCGTTCGACGCGCTGTTTGCCAGCTACTGACACGAGGAAACGGGGGATGCGATGGCCGAGGTGCTCCTGAAGCAGATCCGCAAGGCATATGGCCAGGTCGAGACGATTCACGGCGTCGATCTGGAGATCCGCGACCGCGAGTTCGTCGTCTTCGTCGGTCCATCCGGCTGCGGGAAATCCACCCTTCTGCGGCTGATCGCGGGGCTCGAGGACATCACCTCGGGCGAGCTGATGATCGATGGCGCACGGGTCAACGCCCTGCCACCGGCCCGGCGCGGGATCGCGATGGTGTTCCAGTCCTACGCGCTCTACCCGCACATGACGACCTACGAGAACATGGCCTTTGGCCTGCGCCTGGCCAACCAGGGGTCGGATGCGGTGGACAAGGCGGTGCGCAAGGCCGCCGAGAGCCTGGAGCTGACCGCGCTTCTCGACCGGCTGCCAAAGGACATGTCGGGCGGCCAGCGTCAGCGGGTCGCCATCGGGCGGGCGATCGTGCGTGATCCCAAGGTGTTCCTGTTCGACGAGCCGCTGTCGAACCTGGACGCCGCCCTGCGCGTCCAGACCCGGATCGAGATTGCCAAGCTGCACCGCGAGATGGCGGCGACGATGATCTACGTCACCCATGACCAGGTCGAGGCGATGACGCTTGCCGACAAGATCGTCGTGCTGCGCGCGGGCCATGTGGAGCAGGTGGGCGCGCCGCTGGAGCTCTACCACCGGCCCCGGAACCTGTTCGTCGCGGGCTTTCTCGGCTCGCCCCAGATGAACCTCATCCAGGCGACGGTGACGCGGACGGGGGCGGACGGGGTCGAGGTGGCACTGCCCGGCGGCAATGCCGCGACCGTGCGCGTGTCCGCAGGTGGGTTCCAGTCCGGGCAGGCCGTGACGTTCGGCCTGCGGCCCGAGCATTTCGGCGGGCAGGCCGGGCAGGTCACGGGGCGGGTGGACGTGGTCGAGCAGCTCGGCGACAGCCATCTTCTCCACGTCCAGCTCGCCGATGGCCAGCGCGTGATCGCCCGGGGTCCCGGCGACGCGCGGGCGCACGCGGGGGGCGACATCACGCTCGGCATCGACGGCGCGCTCTGCCACCTCTTCAACGATCGGGGGCTGGCCGCCGCGCGGCTCTGAGGCTTGCGTCCCGAGGGCGACCCGCTATGTAGCGGGCATGATTTCAACTGTGACCCCGCGCCTGTCCGTGGCGCCCATGATGGACTGGACGGACCGGCACTGCCGCGTCCTGCACCGCAGCTTGTCGGCGCGCGCCGTGCTCCATACCGAGATGGTGACGGCGGCCGCGGTCCTTTACGGCGACCAGGATCGGCTCCTGGGCTTTGACCCGGTCGAGCATCCCGTGGTGCTCCAGCTCGGCGGGTCCGAGCCCCGGGCGCTCGCCGCGGCGACCCGCATCGGCGTGGCGTATGGCTATGGGGAGATCAACCTCAATGTCGGCTGTCCGTCGGACCGGGTGCAGTCGGGAACCTTCGGCGCCTGCCCGATGCGCGAGCCCGATCTGGTGGCCGATTGCGTCGCGGCGATGATCGATGCCGCGGGTGGGGTGCCCGTCAGTGTGAAATGCCGGATCGGGGTAGACGAGCAGGAGCCGCGGGCGGTCCTGCCCGACTTCCTCGCCCGCATCCGCGGTGCGGGGTGCCGCATCGTCACGATCCACGCCCGCAAGGCGTGGCTGCGGGGCCTGAGCCCCAAGGAAAACCGCGAGGTGCCCCCGCTCGACTACCCCCTGGTCCACGCGATGAAGGCGGCGTTCCCCGACCTTCACCTCAGCCTCAACGGCGGCATCGCCACTCTGGCCGGGGCCGCCGAGCACCTGGCGGCGGGGCTCGACGGCGTCATGGTCGGACGCGCGGCGTATCACGACCCGGTCGGCATCCTGGGGGCGGCGGACGGTCTGCTGGGGGCAGGGACCCCGCCCCGGACGGCCGAGGATGCGGTGGCAGCCATGCTGCCCTATATCGAGGACGAACTCGCGCGCGGCACCCGGCTCGGCCAGATCACCCGGCACATGCTCGGCCTCCATGCCGGTCGGCCGGGCGCGCGGCGGTGGCGGCAGGTTCTGACCGAGGGTGCCCACCGGCCCGGCGCGGGGGTGGAACTGGTGGAGCGCGCACACGCCGCCGTCACGCTCCGTGCCGCCTGAGGGCGATTTCGCCGGGCGCGGTTGGGCGACGCTGGCGCCCGATCCGGCTTTGGGCGCCTGGGCAGAGGCCGTTCGCCCGCCTGCCGCGCGGCTCGTCCACGATCATCGCGACCGCTGGCTGCGCTGTGGCGGCACATGGTTTGCCGGGGTCAACATCCTGCCCAACGGGCCGGACGGTGCCGTGCCGGGCGGCCCGCCCCTGCCTCCCGCACTGTGCGCCCGCATCGCCGCCCTGAGCGCCATCGACCGATGGGCATGGGAGCCAGCGCAGGTGTCGGTCTGCTACCCCGGCTATCCGCGCCCGGGGGATGAGGAATCCGCCGCCGCCGCCCGCTACCGCCGCGACCGGGACGGCGCGCATGTCGACGGCCTGCTGCCCGAGGGACCCGCCCGGCGCCGCCATTTGCGCGAGCGGCATGGGTTCGTGCTGGGCGTGCCCCTGACGGCAACCGACGCAGGTGCCGCACCCTTCGTCGTCTGGGACGGATCCCACGCGGTGATGCGGGCGGCTATCGCCGCTGCCTTTGCGGGGGTATCGCCAGCTCAGTGGGGCGAGGTCGATGTCACCGATGCCTACCACGCCGCCCGCCGCACCTGCTTTGGGTCCTGCGCCCGCATTGCACTGCATGTGCGACCGGGCGGCGCCTATCTGGTGCACCGGCTCGCCCTGCATGGTGTAGCACCCTGGGCCCCCGGTGCGACCGCCCCGCCCGAGGGCAGGATGATCGCCTATTTCCGTCCCGAGCCACCCCGGGCCATCGACGATCCCTGGTGGCTCGGGGCCTGAGGGTCAGGCGACGGCTTCGTCCGCGGCGGTGTCGCGCGACGGCTTGACCCGGAATTCGCGCAGCAGGAATGCAGGGACGTGATCGCCGAGGCCGACCACGGGCGGGTCGCGCCGGTCGCGCCCGCCGCCATGGGCGCGGTCCGTGCGCGCGCGACCGGACTGGGCGCGGTGCGCGGGGGCGGCATCTTCGATCGGCTCCTCGGCGGCAACCTCCGCCTCCGCCTCCATGACGGGCATGGGGTCGGACGGGCCGCCACGCGATCCGTCGCGGGCCCGAACATGCGGCCTGCGCGTCTCGGCCGGGCGCGGCTCGGGCCGGCGGGGTTCGGACATGCGCGTCTCCCCGACCGGCGTCGCCGACACGGCCCCCTCCATCTCGGCTCCACGCGTGTCCGGCGTCTCCGGAACCGGCGTCATCGACACGCCCGGGTCCTGCTGGCGCACCTCGCGCCGTGGACGTCGGTCGCGCCGCTCGCTGCTGCGGTCGCCGCGCCGGGGGCGGTCGTCGTCGCGGCGGTCCACCGCCTCGGGGCGGAAGCTTTCGGCCTCGCCCTGGCCGAGCGGAGACGCGATGACCGGGATCTCCTTCTTCACCAGCGCCTCGATGGCGGCGAGCGCCTTTTCCTCGTGCGGCAGGCAGATGGTGAACGATCGGCCCATGCGCCCGGCCCGCCCGGTCCGGCCGATGCGGTGCACGTAATCCTCGGAATGGACAGGCACGTCGTAGTTGAAGATGTGGCTGACATTGGGGATGTCGAGCCCGCGCGCCGCCACGTCCGATGCCACCAGCAGCTTGATGTCGCCGTTGCGGAAACCGTCCAGCGTGCGGGTGCGCACCGACTGGTCGAGATCGCCGTGCAGGGCGCCGACGTTGAACCCGTGCTTCTCGAGGCTCTTGAAGAGCACGTCCACGTCCCGCTTGCGGTTGCAGAAGATGATCGCGTTGCGCAGGTCTTCGCCCTCGGACTCCATGATCCGGCGCAGGACCTCGCGCTTTTCCGTCTCGGCCCGGTCCCGGCGCGTGGGCGTGTGCTTGACCACGGCCTGCTCGATGGTCTCGGAGGTGGTGGCCTGGCGCGCGACCTCGACCCGGATGGGATTGTGCAGGAACGTCTCGGTCAGGCGCGTGATCTCCGGCGCCATGGTGGCCGAGAAGAACAGCGTCTGCCGGGTGAACGGGGTGAGGTTGAAGATCCGCTCGATGTCGGGAATGAACCCCATGTCGAGCATCCGGTCCGCCTCGTCCACCACCATGATCTGCACGCCGGTCAGCATCAGCTTGCCACGCTCGAAATGGTCGAGCAGGCGGCCGGGCGTCGCGATCAGGACATCGACCCCGCGGTCGATCAGCTTGTCCTGGTCCTTGAAGCTGACGCCCCCGATCAGGAGCGCCATGGAGAGGCGGTGATACTTGCCATAGGTTTCGAAGTTCTCCGACACCTGGGCGGCGAGTTCCCGTGTGGGGCAGAGGATCAGGCTCCGCGGCATCCGCGCCCGCGCCCGGCCCTGGCTGAGGATGTGGATCATCGGCAGGGTGAAGCTCGCGGTCTTGCCCGTGCCCGTCTGCGCGATGCCAAGCACGTCGCGACCCTGCAACGCATGCGGGATCGCCTGTTCCTGGATCGGGGTCGGGGTGGTGTATCCGGCCTCGATCACGGCCTGAAGAACCTTGGGATCGAGGGCGAGGTCTGAAAAGCTCGTCATGAATTCTTTCGCTGTTGCGGCCAGGGACGGCCGCCAGCATCCATGCGGCCTGCGGGCGCCCGAATTGACGGCACCGCATATCGCGTGTGGGTATCGGCTGCTCGGGCCGCAATGTCAACCTGGCCAGACGCGGGGCCGCGCCTGCTGCTGCGGCATGGCGTCGCAATCGGCCCATGTGCCCGCCGACCCTTTCGCGCGCCCGCGCCCAGCGATATATCCCGCCGGCGGTTGGTGGGGAGGGACGCGATGACCATGCAGGCGGAACCAGCGGCTTCGGTCATGCCCAAGGGTTTTGCGGCGCTCCGCGTCCTGGGCGTGCGGCACTGGACG
>JANNOT010000113.1:0-5984 GCA_031399375.1 Paraoceanicella sp. | reverse complement strand
CGCGGACCCCGACGTGGCAGCCAAGGTGATGGCCGTGGGCATGTCGCGCGTCGGCTACCGGCACCGGTCCCTGATCCTGCGCGAATTCGGCACGGGCGAGGCGTTCCGGTTCGAGGATGCGCGCCGCATCGTCAACGCGGATCGCGACCGGCACGAGGCGCGCTACGGCACGACTATCGGCATCCAGACCGGGACCCAGGCGCGCAGGTTCTACGCCGTGCTGGCCGAGGCCCTGGGGTCGCTGGGCGCGTAGGCGTTCATCGTCAGAAGCTCGTAGGTCGCGACCGTCTCGCCGTCCTGGTTCATCAGCGTCACGCTCCAGCGCACCTCGCCGTAGGTGTCCGTCCGCCGCGTCTTGCGCATCACGCTCAGCCGCACGGCGATGGTGTCGCCCGGCTGGACCGGCTTCAGGAAGCGCAGCGCGTCCAGCCCGGTATTGGCGAGCACCGGCCCCGGGCTCGGCTCGACGAACAGCCCCGCGGCAAAGGCAAGCAGCAGATAGCCATGGGCCACGCGACCGGGAAAGAACGGGTTGGCCGCTGCGGCCGCCTCGTCCATGTGGGCATAGAACCTGTCGCCGGTGAAGGCCGCGAAATGCTCGATATCCGCCAGCGTCACGGTCCGGGCCGGGGTGCGGATCGTCTCGCCGATGGCCAGATGCTCGAACGGGCGGGTGAACGGGTGGGCGGGACCGGGGATTTCTGCCGCGCCGGGGACCCAGGTGCCCCCGACCGCCGTCAGCACGTCGGGGCTGCCCTGTATGGCGGTGCGTTGCATGTAATGCATGACACCGCGGATCCCCCCCATTTCCTCGCCGCCGCCCGCCCGGCCCGGGCCGCCATGGACCAGGTGGGGCAGGGGCGCGCCATGGCCCGTCGCCTCGGCTGCCGAGACGCGGTTGTTGACATAGATCCGCCCGTGGAAGGCCCCCGCCCCGCGCGCGACCCGGGCCGCAACCGCAGGATCGGCCGAAAAGAGCGAGAGCGCGAGCGACCCGTCCCCCCGGTTGGCGAGTGCTATGGCATGGTCGAGATCGCGGGTCGCGAGCACCGTCGCGATCGGCCCGAACGCCTCGACCTCGTGCACCGCCCGCGCGCCGTCGGGGTCGGGGCAGGTCAGGAGCATCGGCGGCAGGAAGGCGCCGCGGGCAGGGTCCGCGCCATCGGGCACGAACCGGTCCGGGTCGCCCCAGACGGCCTGCGTCTCGGCGGCGAGCGCCGCGCGCTTGTCCAGCACGTCGGCCCGCTGCGCGCGGCTGACCAGCGCGCCCATCATGGTGTCGGGCCGCGCCGGGTCGCCCACGCGCACCGTGGCGAGCCGGGCCGCCACCGCCTCCTCCAGCGCCGCGGCCCAGGCGCGGGGGGCGAGGATGCGGCGGATCGCGGTGCATTTCTGCCCCGCCTTCGCGGTCATCTCGCGCACCACCTCGGCGACGCAGAGGTCGAATTCCGGCGTGCCGGGTGCGGCGTCCGGGCCGAGGATGGTGGCGTTCAGGCTGTCCTGCTCGGCGACGAACCGCGTGCCCCGGCGCAGGATGGTCCGGTTTGCCCGCAGGGTCAGCGCGGTGTCGGCCGAGCCCGTGAAGCTGACGACGTCCTGCCCGGTCAGCCGGTCAAGCATGTCGCCCGCCGGGCCGAGCAGGAGCTGGACCGCCCCCTCGGGCAGCACGCCGGTCTCGAGCATGATCCGCACCGCCGCCGCGGTCACGTAGCCGGTGGCGCGCGCGGGCTTCACGATGGCGGGCATCCCGGCCAGCAGCGTCGGCCCGAGTTTTTCCAGCATGCCCCAGACGGGAAAGTTGAACGCGTTGATGTGAAGTGCCACGCCCTGCAGCGGTGTGCAGATGTGCAGGCCCTGGAAGCTGCCAGCGCGAGACAGGGTCTCGACCCCGCCCTCGACCAGCACGTCGCCGTCCGGCAGCTCGCGCCGCCCGCGCGCGGCATAGGCGAAGAGGGTGGCGATCCCGCCCTCGATGTCGATCTGCCCATCGGCCCGCGTGGCGCCGGTGAAAAGCGACAGGGCGTGGAGCTCCTCGCGCCGCGCCTGAAGCGCGCTTGCGAGCGCCTTCAGCATCCGCGCCCGGTCGTGGAACCCGGTTGCGCGCAACGCGGGGCCGCCGCTTGCGCGGGCGTGGTCGAGCATCGCGGCGGTGTCGGGGGCCGAGCCGATGGCGCCGATCACCCGGCCATGGGCGGCGTCGATCAGCGGGTCCGCGTCCCGCCCCGGCGGGATCCAGCGCCCGGCGGCGTAGCTTTCGGGCCGCAGATCGATCGTCATGAACACCCCCCCTGTTCCCGTCGCAAGAATTGACCAACCGGACGGTCTATGCAAATGCTAATCCGGCGGGCGCCAGATTTCGGTTCCGCATGGGACTGCGGAGGGTACCGCGGCCGGGGGAGGACGGGAGGGGACGGGGCATGGACGACCAGCTGCGCGCCGAGCGCTCTGCGGCCGCGATGTGGGCGCAGGACGGGGCGTCGGTGTGGCTCGGCCTGCGCCTCGAGGCGGTCGGGCCGGGGTCTGCGCGGCTGTCGCTGACCATCGCGCCCCACCACTGCAACGGCCACGGCATCTGCCATGGCGGGGTGATCTTCACCCTCGCCGACACCGCCTTTGCCTATGCCTGCAACAGCCGCAACCGCCGGGCGGTGGCCCAGCACAACACGATCACCTACCTGCGCCCCGGGCGGCAGGGCGAGACGCTGGTGGCCGAGGCGGTGGAACTTGCGGTCGAGGGGCGCTCGGGCGTTTGCGACGTTGCGGTCCGGGGTGAGGGCGGGCGCCTCCTTGCCGCGTTCCGCGGGGTGTCGCGGTTCATCGAGGGCACGCATTTCGCAGAGGATGCACCATGAAGGACCTGACCCCCGACCCCGCGACCCTCGATCCGATCGAGACCGCGTCGCGCGACGAGATCGCGGCGCTTCAGCTGTCGCGGCTCCGCGCGGCGCTGTCCCATGCCCATGCCAACGTGCCCCATTACCGCGCGGCGTTCGCGGCGGCCGGGGTGCATCCGGACGATCTCGGCGATCTATCCGACCTTGCGCGGTTTCCCTTCACGACCAAGGCCGACCTGCGCGCCAACTACCCCTTCGGCCTCTTTGCCGTGCCACGCGACCGGATCGCGCGCCTCCACGCCTCGTCGGGCACCACGGGAAAGCCGACCGTGGTGGGCTATACCGCGCGCGACCTAGACGTGTGGGCGGGCGTCGTTGCGCGGTCGCTGCGGGCGGCGGGGACGCGCCGGGGGGACATGGTCCATGTGGCCTATGGCTATGGGCTGTTCACCGGGGGGCTCGGCGCGCATTACGGGGCGGAACGGCTCGGCTGCACCGTCGTCCCGGTGTCGGGCGGGATGACCCAGCGGCAGGTGACGCTGATCGAGGATTTCCGGCCCACGACGATCATGGTCACCCCGTCCTACATGCTCGCCATCCTCGACGAATACCGCGCCCGGGGCATCGACCCGCGCAACAGCCCGCTCGAGGTGGGGATCTTCGGCGCCGAGCCCTGGACCAATGCCATGCGCGCAGAGGTCGAGGCGGCGTTCGACATGCATGCGGTGGACATCTACGGCCTGTCCGAGATCATCGGTCCCGGCGTGGCGTGCGAATGCGTGGAGACCAAGGACGGCCTGCACCTGTGGGAGGATCACTTCTACCCCGAGATCGTGGACCCTGCGACCGGCGCCCCGTTGCCCGACGGGGAACTGGGCGAGCTTGTGCTGACCACGCTGTCCAAGGAGGCGATGCCCGTCATCCGCTACCGCACCCGCGACCTGACGCGCCTGATGCCCGGCACGGCGCGGACGATGCGCCGGATGGAGAAGGTGACGGGCCGGTCGGACGACATGATCATCCTGCGCGGCGTGAACGTGTTTCCGACCCAGATCGAGGAGCAGGTCCTCGCCACACCCGGCCTTGCCGCGCATTTCCAGATCGAGCTCAGCCGCGCCGGGCGGCTCGACGCCATGGCCGTGCTGGTGGAGGCGCTGCCGGGGGCGCCGGATGGGGCGGGGGATGCGCTCGCCCGGCGAATCAAGGACATCGTGGGCGTGACGGCGGACATCCGGGTCGGACCCCCGGGCTCCGCCCCGCGCAGCGAGGGCAAGGCTGTGCGCGTGCGCGACCTGCGTCCCCGGGACTGAGCGCGGGGACGGGCGCGTGGCACGCACTAGGGCCCATGACCACGGCGCCAAGCGCGCGGCGATCCTCGCCGCCGCCGCGCGGATCTTTGCCCAGGGCGGCTATCACGGCACGTCGATGAGCGCGCTCGCGGCCGAGATAGGCGTGTCCAAGGCGTTGATCTACCACTACTATCCCGGCAAGGAGCACATCCTGCACGACATCATTGCGGGCCAGCTGTCGCGCCTTGCGGACGCGCTGGGCGGTGTCGGGCCGGGCGAGCCGAGGGCGCGGCTCCGCGCGATGGTCCAGGCCCTGCTCGCCGCCTACCGCGATGCAGATGATGCGCACAAGGTGCAGATCGGGGCGCTGCCGCTCCTGCCCGCCCCGGCGCGGGAGACGCTGGGGGCGCAGGAGCGCGCGCTGGTGCGCCTCATGGCCGATGCGGTGGCCGCGATCCGCCCCGACCTGCCCCCCGGCCGGCTGACCCCGGTCACCATGAGCCTCTTTGGCATGCTCAACTGGGCCTATATGTGGTTTCGCGATGACGGCCCGATGAGCCGTGAGGCGTATGGCGACATGGTGACGGCACTCTTTCTCACCGGCCTCGACGGGGTGGCGTGAGCGTGGCCGCGTGAGCGGGGGGGCGATGGCGGGCGGCGCGCTGGTCGGGCCGCTGATCGCGGATCTCCATGCCGCGGGGCGGCTTCGGGTCTGGTCGATCGTCGTCACGGCCTTTGGCGACATGGTCGCGCCGCGGGGCGGGGTCATCGCGCTTCCCGCGCTCAGGGCGCTGCTGGAGGGGGTGGGGGTGGAGCCGGGGGCGCTGCGGGCGGCGCTATCGCGGCTGACCTCGGACGGTTGGCTGACCCGCGCGGTGCAGGGGCGCTCGGCCGTCTACGCCCTCGCCCCGGCGCGCGCGGCAGAGGTCGCGGCGGCAGGCCCGCGGTTCTACGGCGCCCATCCACCCCCCGCGGTGCTCGCGGTGACCGAGGGCGAGGGCGCGGCGCTGGCGCTTGCCGGGTTCGGTGCCCTGCGTCCCGGGGTCTGGGTCGGGCCCGCCACGGCAGTGCTGCCCCCGGGGACGTTGGCGGTTCCGCTCGCCGGTCCGCAGGCAGCCTGGGCCGCGGCACGGCTGAGCCCGCCCGCGCTGGGGCAGGGCTATGCCGAGCTTCGCGCTCGTGCGGCGGAGGCGTTGCCCCGGGCCGCGGGCGCGGGCGAGCACGAGGCCGCGGTCGCCCGGCTCCTGCTCGTCCACGCCTGGCGCAGGCTGGTGCTGCGGGACCGCGATCTCCCCCCCGACCTGCGCCCGGCGGACTGGCCGGGCGGACCCGCGCGCGAGATGGTCGGGTCGCTCTACCGCGCGCTTCTGCCCGCGAGCGAGGCCTGGCTGGACGGCTGCGCCGGGCCGGACGGGCCGCTTCCCCCGGCCGATCCCGCCGTCTGGCGCCGCTTTGCGTGACCCACCGAGCCCCGGCGATCCGACGGGGCCGCGACCGGCCCGGGGGGGGGGGCGCCCAGCGCCGCGGCGCAGGCATGGCCATCGCGTCCGGCGCCGGCGCGCGGCGTTTCGCGCTTGCTTTCGCGGCCCGCCCGTGTAGAAGCCCGACCCTGCGGCGCTTACACCCCTGGAGGATCGCCGCCCTGGTATCGAAGGAGAAGGCCCATGGCCGAGAAGATCGTTCTCGAAGCCACGGCGCGTGACGGGACCGGCAAAGGGGCTGCCCGGTCTGCGCGACGTGACGGATACGTCCCCGGCGTCATCTATGGCGGCGGCCTGGACCCCCAGTCGATCAACATCCGGTTTCCGGCGCTGATCAAGCACCTGAAGGCGGGACATTTCCTGTCCACGCTGATCAACGT